>JAGQRL010000215.1 GCA_020425485.1 Rhodospirillaceae bacterium | reverse complement strand
GCCGAGGTGCCCTTCTTCATTCCCTATCTGGGGCGGCTGCCGGTGACCACGCGGGCCGGCATCGACCGGGCGGCGGTGGAAGAGCACGCCGAGCGGCTGCTCCAGGAACTGGGGGAACGCCCGACGGTGCGGGAGTCGACCATCCAGATCCGCCGGCTGGACGAGCTGGACCTCTCGCCCGCGGCCGTGAAGATCGATGTGGAGGGGGCGGAGCTTTCCGTCCTGCGCGGCATGACGCGGACGCTGGCGGAAAGCCCCACCCGGCTCGTGTTCATCGAAAACAATGCCCGCCTGGCCGACTGTGCGGCGCTGCTGGGCGACCTGGGGTTTCAGGAGGCCGACGAGGGGCTGTCGCTGAACTGCCTGTTCCTGCGCCAGCTCGACACCTGACCGGCCGGCGCTAGGACCGCCGCGACGCCAACACGCCCTCTAGCTCCGTTTCCAGCCGCCCCGCCAGGGTTTCCCAGGCAAGTTCGGTGGGCACGGGCGCCAGCACGGGCGCTGCAATCTGGGCCTTGAGGACGCGGGCCAGGTCGTCCGCATCGTCCGGCCGGCACAGCGCCTGGGGGATGTCGGCAAGGGCCGTCGTCGCCTGGCCGACGCGGGTGGCTGCAACGGGGACCCGGCAGGCCAGGTACTCGGCGATCTTGCAGGCCTGGGTCGCCTGGGTATAGGCGGTCTGCCGGTAGGGGATGGAAACGAGGTCGCAGGCCCCGATCAGTTGGGCGACGGCCTGCTGATCGACGCTGCCGAGGAAGTGCACCGGCACGCGGCCGCCGCCCGGCACCGCTGCGGCCGGGTGGCCGGCAAGGACGAGGGCAAGGCCGGGGATTTCGCCCGCCAGGCGCTCGGCTGCGGCCATCAGCACATCGGTGCCACGTTCCCACCCCAGGCTGCCGAAATAGCCGATCAGCACGCCGCATTCCGGCAGGCCGAAGGCGGCGCGGCAGGCGGCCCGCGGTTGCGGGCGGAAGACGGCGGGATCGTACCCGTTGGGCACCACCGCCCAGCGGCGCAGGGGATGGGCGGTGCGCATCTCCCCGGCGAACGCATCGCTGGCAAAGATCGCCAGGTCGGCGGCTGCCAGGGTGCGCCGGAACAGGCGCTTCATGCCCGGCAGGCGGGCAGAGGCAAAGGTGCGGTAGTCGTCGTACACGTCGAAGGCGAAAGCGGCCCCCGTCAGGCGGGCCAGCCGCCGCCCGGCGGCTCCCAGCGGCGTATCGCCGCTGGCGATGACGACATGGGGCGCGTGGGCGCGCACCGCGCGGCAGAGCGTGCGCCAGGTGCCGAGGGGGCCGAGGCGGCGCACCGCCAGGCTGCGGACCTTGGGGGCCGTGTCTCCGGCCGCGATCGCGTCGGCCCCGCGCCGATAGTCCAGCGCCAGCACCAGGCCGTCATGGCCGTGCCGGGAGAGGTGGGCGGGCAGGTGGTGGAGGCGGCCGAAGCGATCGGCGATGAGGTCCCGGTTGGTGTAGTACCGCTTGGTCACCAGGACATAGCGCATGGGCAGGGGCTTTCTGCGGCGACGGGCAGCGGGGCGCCCTAGAGCTGGGACCTCAGATACTTGAATGGCCAATAGGCCAGCCAGAACAGGCGATATGCCAAACGTTCGCCGGCGCCGCGAGCGTGCCGCAGGTGGATCTGCCGCTCTTCGGCAAGCCGCCTACGCAGTCCCGGCCAATCGGTCCGCGAACTGATGCCGCCGCCGGCCATCACGGCGAGCACCTCGTCGACTTTGCCGACCCGCATGCCCTGGCGCACTGCCCGTAGGAGATGGTCATAGTCCATCGATATGCGGAACGCCCTGTCGAAGGGTCCTGTCCGTTCCAGGACATCGCGTCGGTAACATATGCCCTGGTGCTCCATCCGGTTGCGCAGCGCCAGCCGATCCGGTCGGCTGATGCAGCGGTTGCCGGCCGGGTTGGCGGAGGACGTCTTGATGACGTCGAAGCAGACAATGTCATACCCTCCGGCGAGGTGACCGCTGGCCATCTCCAGGGCGCGGTCGCCGATCAGCACGTCGTCGGCGTGGAGAAACAGTACGAAGTCGCCGGTGGCCAGCGCCCAGCCCTTGTTCATCGCGTCGCCGATTCCGTCGTCCGGCTCGCTCACCACCAAAAGGCCATCGCGGCGATATTGCTCCACGGTGGACAGTGTGGCGTCGGTTGAGGCCCCATCGATAATGATGTGCTCGACCGACGGGTAGGTCTGCCGCCGCACCGACTCCAAAGTCGCCGCAACGGTTTCAGCGGCGTTGTAGCAAGCGGTGACGACGGAGAACTTGAGCATCGCGGCAGTTCAAGTAAGGACTGGGACCATCTGGCCAAGATGGCTGGCGCATCTTCCCGATTTTCGCTGCAGATGCCACTGTTCGGCGTTCGGCAGGCTAGGCGGGCGGCTTCGCCGGGGCCAGCGGCGGGGAGCCAGCGGATGGCGCAATGAAGGTATCGCTTGTCGGCTACACCGATCGCTATGGCGCTGGACGTGCCGCTCACCGGCTCTTGCGAGCGCTCCGACGAAGCGGTGTCGATGCCCACATGCTCGTCTTGGAGAAGACGACGGACGACCCGAATGTGGTGCCGGCGCTCGGGCGATGGGCGAAACCGACCGGGGAAGCATTCCGTCGTGCCGATAGCCTTCCGGCGCGCCTCCAGCATCGCGGCTTGCCTCATCCCTGGACCACCGGTTGGATGCCGTTTCCCGGGATGGTGCGGGCGATCCGCCGCGCCAAGCCCGATGTGGTGCACCTCCATTGGACGGCCTTTGCCCTGTCTCCGCGCCAGATCGCCAAGCTCGGGGTGCCGGTTGTCTGGACCCTGCACGACATGGCGGCTTTCACCGGGGGCTGCCACTACGATGGCGGCTGCGGCCGCTATGCCGAAGGCTGCGGTGCCTGCCCGCTGCTTGGCTCCGCCCGGCCGGGCGACATCACCCACAAGACGCTGATGCGCAAGCTGCGCGCCTGGCGCGATGTGCCGATGACCATCGTGACCCCCAGCCACTGGCTGGGGGACTGCGCCCGCAATAGCCTGGTGTTCCGCGACAAGCGCGTGGAGGTGATCATTAACCCGCTGGACCTGGACGTGTTCAAGCCGCGGGACCGTGGCTGGTGTCGCGACCTGCTTGGGTTGCCGCAGGACAAGAAGGTGATCCTGTTCGGCGCCGTCGCGGCCACTGACGATCCGCGCAAGGGTTTCGATATGCTGTGCGAAGCACTCCCCCGGGTGGCCGCGGCACCGGAGGGGAACGACGCTATGGCGGTGGTGTTCGGCGCGCAGGAACCGGCCGATCCGCCGGATCTCGGCCTGGCGGTGCGCTATGTCGGCCGTATCACCGACGATGTGGCCCTGGCAGCGCTCTATGCCGCAGCCGACGTCACCGTGGTACCCTCGCGCCAGGAGGTCTTGGGCGCCACGGCGGCGGAGTCCTTGGCCTGCGGCACGCCGGTGGTGGGCTTCAATGTCGGCGGGATCCCGGACATGCTGGACCACGGCACGAATGGGTACCTAGCGCGCCCGTTCGAGGCGGCGGACCTGGCAGCGGGTATCCTGGCCGTGCTCAAGGGCGATGCCGCCCAGATGCGTTTGGCCGCCCGGCGCTCGGCGGAAGCCAGATTCGATGAGGCGGACATCGTTTGGCGTTTCCTTGATGTGTATGCCTAGCCGCCCGATCCTAGATTGGTTCCACACATTGCCGATTGAATGAACGGCTTTCACAGCCTTGGTGATCTTCTTTAGACCTCTGGTCTAAGCACGGGGCAGCATCTGCGGCGGAGGGCAGAAGTGGACGACGCCGGAAAATCGCCGATCGCTCTGTTCGTCTACAATCGCCCTGACCATGCACGGCTGACCTTGGAAAACCTGCGACACAATGTCGGTGCGTCGGAAACCTCCCTCCATGTCTTCTCCGACGGGCCGAGGTCGGCGGAGGACGAGGCGCCAGTGGCGGCCGTCCGCCGCTTGGTCCACGCCGTCGATGGGTTCCGTTCAGTCCAGGTGCACGAAGCCCCTACCAACCAGGGGCTGGCGAACTCGGTGATTGCCGGTGTCAGCAGGGTGCTGGAGGCGCACACGCGGGTCATCGTCATGGAGGACGACCTTGTGTCGTCACCCCATATGCTCAACTACATGAACGCGGCCCTCGACCGGTACGAGGCCGAGCCGGCGGTGTTCACTGTCGCGGCCTACAACCATCCCCCCAGCTTGATGCCGATGCCGGCCGACTACCCGTACGACTGCTTCTTCCTGCCGCGGAACAGCTCCTGGGGCTGGGCCACTTGGAAGGATCGGTGGGCAAAAGCGGTCTGGGAGTCCGAAGATTTGCGATCCCTGCTGCGGGTGCCCGCGCGCCGCCGGGCCTTTGCCAACGCCGGAGCCGATCTTCCCGGAATGCTGGATGACCAGCTTGCGGGACGGGTCGATTCCTGGGCCGTGCGCTGGTCCTATGCGCACTTTCGGCACAATGCGCTGTGCCTCTGCCCGACGCGGTCGTACGTGGACAACATCGGTAACGATGGATCGGGCGTGCATTGCCGACCTTCGGATATCTACGCCAACAATCTAGGTACGGCGCCGGTTAGTCCGACCTTCCCCGACGAGATCTTTGTGGACCCGGAGATCTTGCAGGCATTCCAGGCGGTGTATCGGCGCAGTCTATTGAAGCGGCTGAAACGCAAGATCAGAACCTTGGGGCAAGGCAATCGTGCAGCGCGGTCGTCGACTTGATGCGCGAGGGGCCTGCACGGGCACCAAATACAGGAGACTAGTCTGCCGAGTCGTTTCTGTAGAGGTAGTCATGATGCGAGAGTTGGGCCACCATATGATAACCGCGCTCGCCAAGAAATGCCGTCATTCTGGCCTCGTCCCGCGCCTCCACCAGCATGTGGCGGAACCGGTAGCGGCTGAAGTCCACGCCACACAGCACGTTGAGTTCGTTCCCCTCAACGTCGAGCGATAGTAGATCCACCACCGACGGGGCTTCGGCTTCGCCCAAGATGTCGTTCAGTGTGCGCGCCGGGGCGCTGAAGTCGAAAGGAGTCTCGCTACCGCGCAGATGTGGGGCGGCTGAGCTGATGATAGCCGCCCTGTCCTTGTTCAGGTCCGACTCGGAGTTGATGAAGGCTACCGACATGAGGTCAGCGTAGAGCATCGGCACCTCCTTGTCGGGATAGCCGAATGGAACCAGCGCGCACCGGGCGAAATAGTTCTTCTTCGATCTGTTTCGGACCAAGTCTGCAAATCTATGGGGAGCCGGTTCCACCAGCACGCCACGGCCGGCGTATTTGCGTTCTAGGAAGTAGGTGTTCGATTGGGAGAGGCCGTCGTTGGCTCCGGCCTCGACGTAGTACATCCCACGGCGCAGCACTTCCGGATGGTCGCGCTCGATGAGGCGGTCCAATTCATTCAGCGACGCATAGGGCGACAGCCAACGCCTCAGCCGCCTTCGAAGTGCCAAGTTGTGAAGCCTTTTCGCCATCGAGACCTCACTAGCCCACTACTGGCGGGTTTGTCGGTGCAGGTCGCCCTGGGAGGATCTGTCGGACGTCCAGCAATAGGAGTGCGCGCCCTTGGTCGGCCAATAGACCACGGGTGGTGGCGTTGAACACGGCGTGCAGGAGAACCGCTGCGAACGCGTAGGCGGCCAGCGTGGCGATGGTCGCCCCGACGGCTCCGTACCGCGGAATGAGGACCAGGTTGAGGGCAACATTGATCAGTGCACCAACGGCGGTTCGCGTCGGCAGCACCCATGTCTGCCCTTCGTTGATGAGGTAGGCGCTCGACGCGCTTCCCAGCACCACGAACACCGTCGACCAGATATAGAGCGCCAGCACGAAACCTGCCTCGGCGTAGGCTTCGCCGAACAGAAGCGTCACCAGCGGGTCGGCGATCACAAAGACGACGGCGCCGACGGCGTAGGAATACAGCACCAATGCCTGCAGCAACTGGCGCAGCCGCAAATGATAGTGGTCGGGGCCCTGCTGCTTGGCACGCACCAGCGACGGCGTCGTCGCCTGGACGATCGCCAGCGGCACGAAATAGGACGCCTCGGCCAGGCGCACGGCCACGGCGTAGATGCCCACCTCGTCCGCCGGCGCCATGGCGCCCAACATCACCGTGTCGATGCGCATGTAGATCATCACCGCTGCTGCGCTGAGCGCCAGTGGCAGCGCATCGACAAGCAGGCGGCGAACGACCGACCAGTCGAGCGTCAAAGGTCCGGCGCCCGCACCGCGCAGCGATACGGCGAAGCACGCAGCCAGTGCCGCGGCTTCCACCAGTGAAGCGGCGGCGAAATAGGCCAGTGGCGCCTCCGCCAGGATCAGCGCGATCTTGATCGCCGCGCCCAGCAGCAACGGTCCGCTGCGGGCCAGCAGGATGCGCCGGCCGCGGCCGTCCACGATGTGCAGGAACTCGATGCTCTCCGGGGCGCGCACCACGGCAGCAGGCAGCAGGAAGACCAGCAGGATGAGGATTGTGCGGTCACCGTCCAGATAGCCGAACAGGGCGGCAGCCATCAGGCATAGTCCGAAGGTGCCGAAGACGCGCAGCAGCACTGCCGCCCCTAGGGTGGCGCCCCGTGGTGCCGCCCCAAGGCTGAAAGTGCGGGTGAGCAGGCCATCCAGGCCGAACCGCCCCATGGTGCCGGCGATGGCGGCAATCGCCAGCGCGTAGCTCCACAAGCCGAACTGGTCGGGGCCCAGATAGCGGGCAAGCCAGATGCCGACAACGAAGCCGACGGCCATCTGGGCCACCTTGTCCGCCTGCAGCCAGAAGGCTGTACCAGCCACCCGGCGTAGGCTAGGGTTGGCGATCCAGGTACGCACCCAGTCGAAGGCTGTCTTCGTCGCGGAAGCCAAGGGCTGCGCCGATCTAGATGGGGCCGCGCTACGCTCCGGCGTGGCGCAGGCGAATGGGCGGAATTCTTCCAGACGCTCCGCCGACCAGCAAGTATAGGCGTCTGCCCAGGGCGGAGTCTTTGTCGGTCAGGTGTCGACCGGCCGCTTCGGCTATCGAGGGCGCGGCGTCGCGCAGTGCAGATAGGTCACAAGAAAGGCCGTCCGATGTGAATCGGGCGACCTTTGCACCTTTTCACCGGCGACCCATGCCGGCAGGTCCCGAAAACGCGGAGAGGGGCGCAGATGCCCCTCTCCCGGCAGTCCAGACTACGATCGAGCGAACCGGATCAGCTGTTGGCGTCGGTCAGGTTGCCGGCGATCGTCGAGAAGGTGGTGTTCAGCTGCTCGCCGATCAGCGAGACGGCGGCGATGATGGCAACCGAAATGAGGGCGGCGATCAGGCCATACTCGATGGCGGTGGCGCCATCGTCGGATTCGAAGAAGCGGCGGATCTTGGTCAGCATGGGATGTTACTCCGTTGGGTGTTGGACATCTGGCGAACTCGACATTGATAGCTTGACACTGGAAACACTAAGGAACGGTTAAGCCATCGCCGTCTTGTATCGAGCGGCAGATAAGCGTGCAACATGATTTAATGATAAGTGGTATTTTTGTCGCCGTCGCTTGGCATTTTGCGGAAAATGCGGCGAATCTGGGTCTTCGCCGACATTCCCGCAACTTGGCGAGGCCGATTGCCGAAGAAGCTGGTCACGGCACACCGGCGGCTGGGGCGGCCTTGCGGCATCGGCACCCCGGCATTCCCGACAACTACATCAGGTAGACTGACACCTCGTCGTTGAGGAAGTCGCGGACAGAGACGACGCCGACGATATTGCCGTTTTCTTCCACCGGAAGATGGCGCAGGCGCCGTTCCTTCATGGTGCGCGCGGCGTCCACCGTGGTCATGTCGAGGCCCACGCGGATCGGGCCGGCGGTCATCACCTCCTGGATCTCCGTGACATCCGGGTCGCGGCCTTCGGCCACCACGCGGTCGAGCACGTCGCGTTCGGTGAAGATGCCGATCAGGTGCTCGCCTTCCATCACCAGTGCGGCACCCACGTAGCTGTCGCGCATCCGTCGGGCGACCTCTCCCACGCGGGTTTCGGGGCGAACCTTCACGAGGGTCCGCGTTTGCAGGATGTCGCGGATGGTTCGGTGGGTCATGGCCACGGTTCTCCCAGCTGTCGCCGTCCTGTGCCTGGCCGCGAACCGACGCCGCACGCCTCCAGACGGTCATTTGTCTGTAACTTTGGCGCCATTCCGCGCCTGAATTCAATGGTTGTGGGCCGTCTTCAGGCTGCTGCCGTCAATAGGTCGAGCAGCGGCTGGAACGCATCGGGATCCTGGGCGCCCGAGAGCGCGTAGCGGCCCTGGAACACGAAGCACGGAACCGCCTGGATGCCCATCTGGCGGGCCGACCAGTCGCTCGCCCGCACCGTGTCCACCAGGTCGTCGCCGCCGAGGAAGCTGCGCACCCGGCCGGGGGCGACCCCGAGGCTGCATCCCAGCGATTCCAACACCTCGACATCGCCGATGTTCCGGCCGCCCTGGAAGAAGGCGGAAAACACCGCATCGATGGCGGTGGCGGTGTCCACCCCCTGGGAGGAGACAAAGGCGATGAAGCGGTGGGCATCGAGCGTCGGCGGCGTGCGCTCGATGGCGTCCAGGCGCAGCGAAAGGTCGTCCATGCGGGCGGTGCGCGCGATCATCTCATGGGCCTGCTGGGCGCGCCGCGGCCCGCCGAACTTCAGGGCCAGGTAGTTGCGCTGGTCCATGCCGGTGGACGGCATGTTGGGATTGAGCAGGAAGGGCTGCCAGCGCACCACCACCGGCGCGCCGCGGTGGTGGCTGAGCGCGACCTCGAACCGCCGCTTGCCGATGAAGCACCACGGGCAGATCAGGTCGTGATAGACCTCGATGGTGGCCGCGGCCCCTTGCACCATGCGTTCCTCGCCAGTTCGCTTGGGCCACGCGGCCCACCGCCCGGGCAACCATTCGTTAACTCTGCCGTCCCTATGGTTGCGGCTCGGAGTCCCGGGGGATGGCGGTATCATGACTTCTCGCTACGTCACCGAACAAGTGAACCGTGCCCTCGTCAACGCCCACGGCAACAGTTCTGAGGCAATGCGCCTCCTGACACGTGCCTGCGCGACCGACAATCGGCTGCTCCGGGAGGTTGTCGCCCCGTTCCTTCCCGGCATTCTCCAGCATACCCTTTCAAAGATGGGGGGTGCTGCGCCCGCTGTCGATGCCGACGAAGCGGCAAATCCGGCTGCCGTGGCGCGGCCGGCCCGTCCGTCCGCCCTCAGCGACCGCGGTTTCGATGCCGTGGTCGGCCAGCTTTCGCGCTCCATCGGGGTCGGCGAGGCGCCGAGCCGGGCGGCCCACATCCTCACGCCCGAGCGGCGGCCGGCGACCAGCCAGCGCCATCGCGATGCCCTGCATGCCCTGGCCGTGGCCTTCGCGCGCAAGCGCCTGGAAGGATAGGCCTACTCCGTTCCCAGCGCGAATTGGGCGATCTGCCGGAATGGCGTGGCCCTGGCCGGCTGGTGAAACACGCAGATGCGGTCGAGCGTGAAGGGCTGGCCGATGATCTCCGCAAAGCCATCGGTGAGGATCGTCCGCCAGGTGGCCCGCGCGTCCTCGTCCAGTTCCGCCGTCAGCGTCATGTGGAAGCGGAACTCCTCGAACACATAGGGGTAGCCCCAATCCACCAGGTTCTGTTCCTGGCGTTCGCTGAGTGCCGCGAGGCGCCGGCGCGCCAGGTCGAACGCGCTGACCGGGGCGCGATAGGGCTCGAAGGTGCGCACCACATGGCCGGCGAGCTGGTCCAGGCCGTCGGCACCGCCTGCCGGAACCAGGGCAAGGAAGTGGCCAAGCTCGTCAACCGTCAGCCCGTCGTCCAGGGTCACCGGCTCCATGTGCCGGGCGACGGAGCGGGCGAATTCCAGCAGGTCGTCTTCGGTGGCGCTGTCGGCCGGCTCGAACGGCGCCTTCAAGGTGGCGTGGAAGCCGTAGTGGGCGGGGCTGGACACGATGTCGGGCAGGGGGGCCGGCAGGCCTTCGGGGCGCGGCGGCGGCAGCTCGCCCGCTGGGTCGCGGCCCAGCCAGCCATGGCCGAGGCGGCCGAGCGGCTGATCGGCGGGCGGGCTGAAATAGATGGCATAGCGCGTGGTCACGATGCGGTCCCCTTGGGATACAGGCGGGCGAAGCGCTCCAGGAACTGGCGCTTGGCCACTTCCGGCGGCTCTGAGGCCACCGGGATGAAGGCACGCCGACGGTAGCCGAGGATGCGCCGGGCATCGGGTTCGGAAAACCCGGCCAGCGACACCGCTTCGGAGAACGCCGCGGTCTTGTCGGCCCGCTTGATCATCTTGGCCACCTCTTCGGGCAGCACCGGCGGCAGGCCGAAGCGGATGTGCACCGCCCGCATCAACCGGTCCTCGATGCCGCGGTAGCCGTCCCCCAGCGCCGTCTTGAACGGCGTGATCATGTCGCCGATCACATATTCGGGAGCGTCGTGCAGCAGGGCGGCGAGGCGCCAGCGCAGCGGCGGCACCGGCCGGTTGCGCGCCACCAGGGCTTCCACGATGACGCTGTGCTGGGCGACCGACAGGCCGTAAGCCCCCGTGGTCTGGCCGTTCCAGCGCGCCACGCGGGCGAGCCCATGGGCGATGTCCTCGATCTCGATGTCCAAGGGCGAGGGATCCAGGAGGTCGAGACGCCGGCCGCTCAGCATCCGCTGCCAGGCCCGCGGCGGAGGGTCGTCCGAGGCCGCGGAGCGGGGGGCAGACCTGCCCGATTCAGGGTTCATTAAGGCTCCAACGATACCTGTCGTCTGGGGTTCCCTGTTCACCGGGGCGCGAGGCCGTGAGCATAGCGATCACGCCGGAGACGACAAGCTACGCGAGGTGCGGGCCGCCATTGGCGGTGGCACCATCGCCGCTGCGCGCCGAGACCGAGGCGCCGCAGCCGGCCGCTGCGGTTTCCGCCGCCGGGTCGGGGGAAGGCGCACGCCCGGCCGCCACCGTGTCCGGTGCGCCCAGGCTGGCGCCGGCCACCGCCGTGGCGGCCCAGGAAGCCGGCGGGCAGGCCAGTGGGCAAACTGGCGGGCAAGCCGGCGAGCCGGGGCCCGGCGGTGAGGCGAAGTCAGGGCCTGCGCAGGCCCCCGGCGAAGCGCCCGGCCAGCAGTCATCGCAAGCCACCGACGAGACCGATGCCAGCGGCCTGACCGAGGAGGAACAGGCCGAGGTCGACGCGCTGAAGGAGCGCGACGCCGAAGTGCGCCGCCACGAACAGGCCCATGCCGCCGCCGGCGGGGCCTATGCCGGCCAGCCCACCTACGAGTACCAGACGGGGCCGGACGGCAACCGCTACGCCGTGGGCGGCGAGGTGAACATCGACGTGGCGCCGATCCCCGACGATCCTGCCGCCACCATCCGCAAGATGGACGTGGTGATCCGCGCCGCCCTGGCGCCGGAGGAACCCTCGCCGCAGGACCACCGGGTGGCGGAACAGGCCCGCGCCACGCGGGAGGAAGCCCGCGGCGACCTGGCCGCCGAGCAGTCGGAGGCCCTGGCGCCGACGGAGGGTGCGCAGGCCCAGGCGATCGCCGCCTACCGGGCCGCCGGTGCGGCCATCGGTTCCCCAAGGCCGGCGGCTTCCGCCGTGGCATAGGCGCCCGGGTTCGGGCACAGTCTTCGCCTACCGTTTGCGCCAACCATCTTCGCCCACCGCCTTCGCCAACCGTCATCTTCTTTGCCGCCGACCTGAGGGATCCGCCATGCGCTGCCGCCTCTATGCCCGGCTGGTTGCCTGCACGCTGGTGCTGGGCCTGCTGCCGACCGCATCCCTGTCCGCCGAGGCGCAGACCTCCACGGAGGCGGGCCGCTTTGCCGAGGGGCTGCTGTGGCGCATCACCCCGCCCGGCGGCGGCACCCCCAGCCACCTGTTCGGCACCATGCACGTGACCGACCCCAGGGTGACGGAACTGGCCGAGGCGATGGCCCCGGTGGTCGCCGCCGCTTCCACCTTCGCCATGGAGGTGGAGATGACGCCGGAGGTGCAGACGGAGCTGGCCATGGGCACGCTGCACAGCGAAGGCCCCACCATCGACGAGCTGCTGGATGCCGACACCCTGGCGGCCCTGGAAGACGCAGCGGCCGAGGTGGGGGTGCCCGGCTTCATGCTGACGCGCCTGAAGCCCTGGGCGGTGAGCCTGCTGGTGTCGCTGCCGCGCGAAGAGGTGGAGCGCATCAACGCCGGGGTGGTGCCGCTCGACCAGCTCCTGCAAGCCCAGGCGGAAGCCAACGGGGCGGAGATCGTCAGCCTGGAAACCGCAGGCGAGCAGATCGCCGTGCTCGACGGCATGGATCTGGATTTGCAGATCGAACAGCTCCGCGTCGCCCTGGAAGACCGGTCGGAGCTGGACGACGCCTATGAGTCGCTGACCCGGATCTACCTGAACGAAGATCTGGCCGGCTTCCTCCTGTGGCTGGAGGAGCAGACGGCGGGCGAGCACGAGGAGCTGCGCGACGTGTTCGTGGAAGACCTGCTCAACTCCCGCAACGACCACATGGTGGAGCGCATGCAGCCGCTGCTGGCCCAAGGCGGTGTGGTGATCGCGGTGGGCGCCATGCACCTGCCGGGCGAGCGCGGCATCCTGGAACAGCTCGCCGCCCAGGGCTACACGCTGGAACGCGAGCCGCTGCAAACCGCACAGTGAGCAGGTTGGCGGCTGGCCGCGCCGGCCCCTGCCGGCCTGTCCGGCACCATGCGGAGGGGCGCCATGCAGACCGTGGAGGCAAGCGGAGAGGCTGCTCCGGGCACGCCGCTTGAAGCCGGCGAAACGGTGCTGTGGCGCGGGCGGCCGGACCCGTCGTGGCGGCTGCTTCGCCGGGAGTGGTTGCTGGCCGGAGTGATCACCGTCGGCTTCATCGGCTTCTGGATCTTTGCCAACTTCATCGTGGAGACCGACAGGCCAACCCCAGGGTGGTTCACCGCGCTCACCTACGTGTTGCTGGTGCTGGGCGTCATCACCATCCCGGTGCGCACCCGCACCAGTACGCTGCGGCGCCGCGCGCTGAGCTATGTGCTGACCAACAAGCGCGCCCTGGTGCTGGCGAACGGCTATGTGGCCAGCACCACCCGCGTCAGCGAGTGGAATATGCTGAAGGTCGATCGCGAAGGCCGCGGCGTGGCCTCGATCCTTTTCCACAAGGTGCGCGTCAGCCAGTTTGTGGACCAGCGCGGCTTCGATTGCGTGGCGGATGCCGACGAGGTGCTGGACCTGATCCGCTCTTTGCGCAGCGACCTCGCCGAGCGCTAGGGCTGCGCCCGGCGCGAGGGCGGTGGCGGTCAGGCCGCCGTGCCGCCCACCGTCAGCCCGTCGATGCGCATGGTGGGCTGGCCCACGCCCACCGGCACGCCCTGGCCTTCCTTGCCGCAGGTGCCGATGCCGGGGTCGAGTTCCATGTCGTTGCCGATCATGCCGACGCGGGTGAGCGCATCCGGCCCGTTGCCGATCAGCGTCGCCCCCTTCACCGGGGCACCCAGCTTACCGTTTTCGATCAGGTAGGCCTCGGTGGCGGAGAACACGAACTTGCCGCTGGTGATGTCCACCTGGCCGCCGCCGAAGGAAACGGCGTAGAGCCCCTTCTGCACCGAGGAGATGATCTCCTCCCGCGGGGCGGTGCCGCTGAGCATGATGGTGTTGGTCATCCGCGGCATCGGGTGGTGGGCATAGCTCTGCCGGCGGCCGTTGCCGGTGGGCTTCATGCCCATCAGGCGGGCGTTCTGGCGGTCCTGCATGTAGCCCACCAGGATGCCGTCCTCGATCAGCACGGTGGACTGGCTGGGCGTGCCCTCGTCGTCGATGGTCAGCGAACCGCGGCGGTCCGGCATGGTGCCGTCGTCCAGCACGGTGACGCCGGGGGAGGCGACGCGCTGGCCCATCAGCCCGGAAAAGGCCGAGGTCTTCTTGCGGTTGAAGTCGCCTTCCAGCCCGTGGCCCACCGCCTCGTGCAGCAGGATGCCGGGCCAGCCGCTGCCCAGCACCACCGTCATCTCGCCGGCCGGGGCGTCGACGGCTTCCAGGTTGACCAGCGCCTGGCGCAGCGCTTCGTCCACCGCCCCCTGCCAGGCACCCGTCGCCAGGAAGGTTTCGAAGCCGAGCCGGCCGCCCATGCCGTGGCTGCCGCTTTCCATGCGGTCGCCCTGCTTGCAGACGACGGAGACGTTGACGCGGACGATGGGCCGGATGTCGGCGGCGTGCTGGCCATCGGCGCGGACGATGCGCACCGCCTGCCAGGAGCCGACGATGGAAGCCGACACCTGGGCCACCCGCGGGTCGCGGCCGCGGGCATAGCGGTCGATCTCCGCCAGGATGGCCACCTTCTCCTCGAAGCTGGGGGCGCCCAGCGGGTTCTCGTCGCCGTAGAGGCGTGCATTGGTGCCCATGGGCGCTTCCGCCCAGGTGCCGCCGTAGCCGGCATGCACCGCCTTCACCGTCGCCGCGGCCCGGCCCAGCGCATCTTCCGTCAGGGCGGAGGAATGGGCGTAGCCGCTGGTTTCGCCGGCCACCGAGCGCAGGCCGAAGCCCTGGGAGGTGTCGTAGCTGGCCGAGCGCAGGCGCCCGTCGTCCCACACCAGGCCCTCCGACTGGGCGTATTCGAAATACAGCTCGCCATCGTCGGCCCCCCTCAGCGCATCGGCAACCAAGGCTTCGGTGCGGACGCGGTCGAGCCCCGTCCGGTCGAAGAACAAACTTTCGGTGGTGGCCAGCGCGGTCATGGCGTCTCCGGAATCCCGATCCCCTGCACTCCACTCTGATAGTGGGACCCCCGCTGCGCCTGGGCAAGCCCGGGCAGGAGTGCGGCATCGGCGGTTCCGCGGCCGGGTGGATGCGCTCTGCAATTGCGATCAGCCGGGCGCGATGTTACGACCCCAGAAGCCACACACGATGCTAGGGAGATTTGGGCTTCGGCGGACAAGGCGGCCACTGACCGCTTTCCAAGCGCGCCGGCCCTGTAGTATCTCCTCCTGTGAATCGTGGAAAAACGCTTCAGTGGCAAAGAATTCGTGCGAACAGGGTCCGAATTGAGAACTATGCCGAAGACGCGAAAGCCGATGGGGGACGTGGTTTGATGAGACTGATGCGCCTTGTTGTCGGGTGTCTCGGCGCGCTTGTGGCTGCGGGAGCGGCGCATGGGCAAGGTGTGCACGAATGGCAGATGGGGTTACAGGAGCCGGCCTCGCCCTACGCCCAACAGGCCCATGATTTCCATGCGCTTTTGTTGGTGATCATCACCGTCATCGTGATCTTCGTACTGGGGCTGCTGATCTATGTGATGTGGCGGTTCAACGCCAAGCGGAACCCCACGCCATCGAAAACCACCCACAACACCATGATCGAGGTGGTGTGGACGGTGGTGCCGATCATCATCCTGATCGTCATCGCAGTCCCCTCCTTCAACCTGCTGTACGCGCTGGACCATGAGGAGGACCCCGAGCTGACCCTCGTGGTGCGCGGCTACCAGTGGTACTGGAGCTACGAGTACCCCGATCAGCAGATCGAGGAATTCCAGGCGAACCTGGTGCCCGACGAGGAGATCGGCGAAGGCCAGCTCCGCCTCTTGAGCACCTACGACCTGACCGGGCGGACGGACGGCGTCGTGGTGCTGCCGGTGGACACCGACATCCAGATCGTCGTTACCGCCATGGACGTGCTGCACAGCTGGGCGGTGCCGGCCTTCGGCATCAAGACCGACGCGGTGCCCGGGCGGACGAACGAGACCTGGGTGCGCATCGAAGAGGAAGGCACCTATTACGGCCAGTGCTCGGAAATCTGCGGCGCCGGCCATGCCTTCATGCCCATCGAGATCCATGCGGTGAGCCGCGAGGCCTTCGACGACTGGGTGGAGCAACAGACCGCCGGTCTGGAACTGGAAACCCCGCCGGTGCTGCTGACGCGTGAGGCGCCGGCACCCGAAGGGGCGGCCCCGGCGGAGGACGCGCCGACGGACGAAGCGCCGGCCGATGAGGCCACCGAGGACGAACCGACTGAGACCGGCGACGCCGGCACCGCCACCGCGGGCCAGCGTCTGGCCAGCAACTGACACGGGGAGACCCCATCGGGGCCGCCGGCAACGGAACGGAACCACGGGACGGAAGGACAGGGAAAACGGGCATGGCACAGCACGCCGACGCGCACGCCGACCACCACGATCACAAGCCGGGCTTCATCAGGCGCTGGCTGTTCTCGACCAACCACAAGGATATCGGGACGCTGTACCTGATCTTCGCCGTGGTGGCCGGTGTGATCGGGGGTCTGTTCTCCCTGATCATGCGTCTGGAACTTCAGGAACCCGGCCTGCAATTCGTGGCCGACGGCCAGGAATGGAACGTCTACATCACCGCCCACGGCCTCCTCATGATCTTCTTCATGGTGATGCCGGCGCTGATCGGCGGCTTCGNNTTCGGCAACTGGTTCGTGCCGCTGATGATCGGCGCGCCCGACATGGCCTTCCCGCGGCTCAACAACATTTCCTTCTGGCTGCTGGTGCCGGCCCTGTTCCTGCTGGTCGGTTCCGCCTTCGTCGGCCCCGGCGCCGGCACGGGCTGGACCATCTATCCACCGCTGTCATCGACACTCGGACACGGCGGACCATCGGTGGACATGGCGATCTTCGCGCTCCACTTGGCCGGTGCGTCGTCGATCCTGGGTGCGGCCAACTTCATCACCACCATCCTCAACATGCGTACGCCGGGGATGACGCTGCACAAGATGCCGCTGTTCGTGTGGTCGATGCTGGTCACCGCCTTCCTGCTGCTGCTGGCGGTGCCGGTGCTGGGCGGCGCCATCACCATGCTGCTGGCCGACCGTAACTTCGGGACCGCGTTCTTCAACCCGGCCGGCGGCGGCGACCCGCTGCTGTTCCAGCACCTGTTCTGGTTCTTCGGCCACCCCGAAGTCTACATCATGATCCTGC
>JAGQRL010000214.1 GCA_020425485.1 Rhodospirillaceae bacterium | reverse complement strand
CCGGCCACCCAATAGTTTACAATGGCTTGGGCGGCCGGGTGGGGGTGCGGGCCGGCGCAGACTGAACAAAAGATGCTCTCGGGGGCGGCGAGTTCCGGTCAGCGCGGCGCCCCGCCGCGGGCGGCACGGCGGACGCTTTCCAGCACCACGGCCAGGCAGCCGACGAGCAGAACGCCGCCGCCGATGATGGGGTCCAGGTCCAGAACATCGGTGCAGATGGCTGCCAGACCGACCACAGCCAGCACCGCTGCCGACAGCCGCGCATCGCCGAGGAACATGCCGAACAGCTCGGCCAGGATGTCGCCGATCAGCTTCATTCGGTGACCTCCGCCACCGGCCGCCGCGCCAGTGCGACCGCCAGCAGCCCGGTGGCGAGGAACAGCACGGCAAAGACCGGCAGGGCCAGGTCGTGGCCCGGCCAGTCCACGCCCAGTCCTTCGCCGGTCCAGAACACCCCGAAGGCGGACAGCACCACCCCGACGCCGAACTTGAGCGTGTTTTCCGGCACCCGCGAGAGCGGCCGATGCACCATTGCCCCCACCGCCAGCACCAGGATGCAGGCGGCCAGGGCACCCAGGCTGGCCGGCATCAGCAGGCCGCGCCCCGCACCGACCGCGATGACGATGAACACCACCTCCAGCCCTTCCAGCAGAACCGCCTTGAAGGTGGTGACCCCGGCGATCCAGTCCAGCGTGGTCTTGTGCCGCTCCGCGCCGCCGGCAAGCTGGGCGGTTTCGCGGGCAAAGATGGCCTCCTCGTCGTGCAGCGGCAGGATGCCGGCGGCGCGCAATGCCGCCTTGCGCAGCCAGCCGATGCCGAACAGCAGCAGAAGCACGCCGATGACAAGCTGCAACACGCTGAGCGGCACCCGGTCCAGCAGCGGCCCCAGCGCCAGGACGACGCCGCCGAGCACCGCCAGCCCCGCCGCCGTGCCCAGGGCTGCCGGGCGCCAGCCGCGCAAGGTGGCCACCGCCAGAATGATCGTGAACGCTTCGACGACCTCCACCAGCGAGGCGAAGAACGCCGCGGACATGGCCGGTGCCGCCGTAGACCATGCCACCATCCTTGCCTCCCTTGCCGCCGGGTCCTGCCGGATCGATGCCGGGCCGCGCCCGATGGCCGCCCCGCCTAGGTGAGCAGCCGGGTCACGTGGCCCATCTTGCGGCCGGGCCGCGCTTCGGCCTTGCCGTAGAGGTGCACGCTGGCGGCGGGATCGGCGGCCAGGGCCGCCCAGTCGTCGGCCTCGTCGCCCAGCAGATTGAGCATTTCCGCCCGCCCGCGCACGCCGGGATCGGCCACCGGCAGCCCCACCAGCGCCCGCACCAGATTGGCGAACTGGCTGACCCGGCAGCCTTCGATGGTCCAGTGGCCGGAATTGTGCGGCCGCGGCGCCAGCTCGTTCACCAGCAGCCGGCCATCGCTGCAGGCGAACATCTCCACCGCCAGCACGCCCACCATGTCGAGCCCCTCGATCAGCCGCACGGCGATGGCCTGGGCGGCCTCCTGCCGGGCCTCGAAGTCCGGGGCCGGGGCCAGCGTGTGTTTCAGGATGTGGTGCTCGTGGCGGTTTTCCACCGCCGGATAGCACACCACCCGGCCCGCCCGGTCGCGCGCGGCGATCACGGAAACCTCGCGCTCGAACTCCACGAACTTCTCCAGCACGCACAGCCGCGCCCCCACCGCCAGCCAGGCATCCTCCGCCTCGTGGGGGTGGCGGATCAGCGCCTGGCCCTTGCCGTCGTAGCCCATCGTGTTGGCCTTCAGCACGCAGGGGCCGTCCAGCCCATCCACCAGGGCCGGCAGCACCGACGGGTCGGGCACCACGCGGAAATCCGCCGTGCCGATTCCCAGACAATTAACGAAGACCTTCTCCGCCAGCCGGTCCTGGCACACCGCCAGGGCGCCCGCACCGGGGTGCACGGGCACCCGGCCGGCAAGATGGGCCACCGTGCCGTAGGGGATATTTTCGAACTCGTAGGTGACGACATCGACGGCAGCGGCGAAGGCATCCAGTGCTGCCGTGTCGCCGTAGCCGGCCTGCGTCGTGCGGTCGGTCACCTGGCTCGCCGGGGCATCGGCATCGGGGCAGAAGATGTGGCTGCGGTAGCCCATGGCGGCGGCCGCCAGGGCGGTCATGCGGCCGAGCTGGCCACCGCCGAGAATGCCGATCACCGAGCCGGGGGCGAGCAGGTCGGTGCCGCTCACGATGCCGGGTCCGCCACCGGGGCTTCGGCGACGGCATCGGTGCGGGCGGCCCGCCAGGTTTCCAGCGCCGCTGCGGTTTCCGGGTCGCCGAGCGACAGGATGGAGGCGGCCAGCAGGGCTGCGTTAATCGCCCCCGCCTTGCCGATGGCCAGCGTGCCCACCGGCACGCCGCCCGGCATCTGGACGATGGACAGCAGGCTGTCGAGCCCCTTCAGCGCCTTGCTTTCCACCGGCACGCCCAGCACCGGCAGGGTGGTCATCGCCGCGGTCATGCCGGGCAGATGGGCGGCCCCGCCGGCGCCGGCGATGATGACGGAAAGCCCGCGCTCCCGCGCCGACTTGGCGTAGGCGTACAGCCGGTCCGGCGTGCGGTGGGCGGAGACGATCCGGGTTTCGTAAGAAACTTTCAACTCATCCAGTGTATCGCAAACATGCTGCATGGTTGCCCAGTCGGATTGGCTGCCCATGATCACGCCGACGCGCGGGGAGGATTTACGATTGGCATTGGTCATGGGTATTGTTCCACTGGGAATACTTCAATACGGGTCGCACAGGGGTAGCCACATCCCTGGCTCGGGGGTGGGTGGACGAGCCATCCGGTCTTGTACGGCGACCATACCGGATCAGGCAACGCGCTGGACCACCCGCCGACACACCGGCAGGCCCAACGCGGCGCCGGCAGAAAGGGATCTTGCATGAAGGTTTCGGGCGTCGGCCCAGTCGGCACACCGACCCGCGTTGGTCGTGTGCGGGGCGCCCGCTCCGCGGGATCGGTGGAAAGTACCATCGGTCCCCGTTCGGTGGTGGATGTTGCCCGCTTCCTCGGCATCACCGAGGAGGAGCTGACCCCCAATGTGCGGTCGGGCCTGGAACGCCTGCTGGACGAGGTCGAACGGCTCCGCAAGGAGACCGAGCATATGGCCAAGCGGGTCCAGTATCTGGAACAGCTTGCCGATGAGGATTTCCTCACCCCGATCCTCAACCGCCGTGCCTTCGTGCGCGAGCTGTCCCGCGTGATCGCCTTCGCCGAACGCTATCACTCCACGTCGAGCGTGCTCTATTTCGACGTCAACGGCATGAAGAAGATCAACGACACCCATGGCCACGCCGCCGGCGACGCAGCACTGAACCATGTGGCCGGGCTGCTGCTGACCCATCTGCGCAGTTCCGACACGGTGGGCCGCCTGGGCGGCGACGAATTCGGCGCCATCCTCCACCAGGCGGACATCGAGACCGCCAAGATCAAGGGCCGGGAGCTGGTGGACAGCATCCGGGAAACGCCGTTCAACTACGCCGGCCACGAGATTTCCGTGGACATCGCCTTCGGGGCCTTCGCCTTCGATGGCCACCGCTCGGCCGACGAGATCCTCGACCACGCCGACAAGGAAATGTACGCCGACAAGCGGCGCAGCCGCGGCGACGCCCCCATCCGATAGTCCTCCAAATTCCGTCGTAGCAGCCGTCACCGCGCCGTCGCGAGACCCGCCAGGGTGAACAGCTCGCGCGGTTCGTCCACCCCGCGCAGCGTGTGGCTGCCGAGCGACACGAAGCGATCGGCCAGCGCACCGGCACGGACAAAATCGGCGGACGCCAGCAGCGGCGTGCCCAGCGCATCGCACATGGCCTCGATGCGGCTGCATTCGTTCACCGCCGGGCCGATCACCGTGAAGTCGAGCCGCCGCTCGCTGCCCACATTGCCGTAAAACACCTCGCCCACATGCAGCGCCAGGTCCACCGGCATGGTGGGCTCGCCGGCGTCGCTGCGGTTCTGGTTGAACTGCGCTGTCCGCTGCAGCACCGCTTCCGCCGCCGCCAGGGCGTCGCGGCAGCGCGCGGTGCGGTCGTCCGCCGACAGGGCGAAGGAGGCGAGCATGCCGTCGCCGAGGAACTTCAGCACCTCGCCGCCATGGGCATCCACCGGATCGGCCATGCACGACAGGTAGCCGTCGAGCGACTGCACCAGGCGGTTGCGGTCGTAGGTTTCTGACAGCCGGGTGAACCCGCGCAGATCGCCCAGCAGCAGGGCGGTGCCGATGGTCAGCGTTTCGCCGCGGCGGATCGAGCCCTTGAGCACGCGGCGCCCCGCCTCCTGGCCCAGATAGGTCGTCGTCAGCGACAGGCCGGCCATGTAGAAGACGTGCGACCGGGCCGCCACGGCCATGGCCGGCGTCACCGTGCGCAGGGCCGCCAGGTCGGCCTCGGTGAACCCGCCCGGCACATGGGTGGTCCACGATCCCACCACGCCGTTGTCCAGGGTTTCCGCCACCCCGCCTTCAAAGAAGTAGGGCAGCACGTACACCAGATAGTCCGTGGCGCCGCCATCGGCGAGTTCCCGGATCATCGGGAAGCGCTGCACGCCTTCGCCCTCGGCGATGCGGAAGCGGCGGCTGTACAGCATTTCGCGCGCGGTTTCGGCGGGACGGTTGCGCGCCGCCACCTCGCGCGCCCGCTCCTCGATCACCCATCTGAGCGGGCTGAGCTGCCAGGCTTCGCCAAGGCGCGCGTCCTGGTGGGTGAAGACGCTGCTCTCCACCCCCGCACCGTCGGTCCAGGTGTAGCCCATCGCCTCGAACTGGGGATCAAGCAGGGTGCCGGAGATGTGGCCGCGCGTAACCGGCACGCCCGCGGCGCGCAGGCGGGAGGCGGTTTCCGCCAGCACGTGGCCGACCGGCGTGGCCAGCAGCCCCTGGCCGAGCAGCCAGTCGACCAGCGCGTCGACCTCGGCCGCCGGCTCGGCTGCCATCACGCCGGATCGCGTGACAGTCCGCGCGCCGTCAGCGCGTCGAGATAGGCTTGCCACATGGGCACACGGTTCTGCCCCAGCTCGTAGAGATAGGCCCAGGTGTAGATGCCGGTGGCATGCCCGTCGTCGAAGACGATGCGCACGGCGTAGTGGCCCACCGGCTCCACCGCGGTGATCTGCACCAGCCGCTTGCCGGCGACGATCTGCTTTTGCGCCGGGGAATGCCCCTGCACTTCGGCGGACGGGCTTTCCACGCGGAGCAGCTCGGCGGTGTACGAGAAGCTTTCGCCACTGTCGAAGGCCACGCTGAGGGTGCGTTCGGCGGCGTTGGCGCGGATCTCCACCGGCCAGGGGGTGGCCTCCACCACGCTCATCTGACCGGGTCGCCCTTCAGCGAGCGCGCCTCGTCCACCAGCATGATCGGGATGCCGTCGCGGATCGGGTAGGCCAGCCCGGCCTGATCGCTGATCAGCTCCTGGGCGGCGGCATCGTAGCGCAGCGGCCCCTTGGTCAGCGGGCAGACCAGGATTTCCAGCAGCTTGGGGTCGACCCGGGGCGGGGCTGCGGCATCTTCGGGCTTGGACATCGGCGGGGGCTCCACGGTTCCGGCGCAATGGTCTGGCCAGCACCCAACCATATGGGGTGGGGGCCTGCCAATGCCATCGCCGCACGTGCACCGCCGGAAACGGTCAGTCCGCCCCCACCGCAGGGCTGCGGCGTTCCAGCAACAGCACGTCGCGCCAGCATCCGGCCATCGGCCCGAAACCCATGCGGCCGAGCCGCACCCGCCTTCCGACCAGTGCGAACCCCGCCGCCCGGTGGACGGCGACGCTGGCCGCATTCTCCGGGAAGATGCCGGCCTGCAGGGTCCAGATGCCGTTGGCTTCGGAGTCGGCCACCAGCCGGCCCAGCAGCCGCCGGCCGATGCCGCGGCCGCGCGCCCGGGCGGCCATGTAGAGGCTGACCTCGCACACGCCGGCATAGATGCAGCGGCCGGACACCGCGGAGAGTGCCGCCCAGCCCAGCAGCCCGTCTGCGTCCTCCGCCACCAGGCGGCAGGCCGCCAGATGGCCGGTATCCCAGTCCGCCCACGACGGCACGGTTTCCTGGAAGGTGGCATGGCCGGTGGCGATGCCTTCGCCGTAAATCGCCAGCACCGCCGCGGCGTCGGTGTCCGCCATGGCGCGCAGATGGGCTGCCGGTGCGGCCGTGCCGGCTGGCAGACCGAGGGGCGCCGGCTCGCCAGGGGTCGCCAGGTCGCTCAATGGCGTGCCGGATCGCAACTGGAGCCGCCCGGCGGGGCCGACATCTCCAGCAGCGTCGTCATCAAGTCGGCGCGTTCCGCCAGGGTCGGCGCTTCCAGCAGCGCCTGCTTTTCCGGCGGTTCGAACGGGCAGATCATCGCCAGCGAGGTGATCAGGCGCTCATCCGGCGTTTCGCGCACCGCCTGCCAGTTGGCCCGGAGCCCGTTGCGTTCGAAGAACTCCATCAGGCAGGCAAGGAAGCGGTCGCGGTCGTAGTCGATGGGATCGGGTTCCTCCAGGTCGTCGCCGAAGGGCTCCCAATCCACCTGGACGCGCCGGTAGCCGCGCGTGGTCGGCAGTTCCGACATCACCGTGTAGCGGCTCACACCCTTCAGCGCGATCAGGTAGCGGCCGTCGTCGGTTTCCTCAAAGGAGGCGATGCGCCCGGCACAGCCGATGGAATAGACCTCCGGTGCCGCCGCCTCGGCACAGGTGCCGCGCGGCTGGATCATGCCGATCAGCCGGTCGCCGGACAGGGCGTCGTCCACCATGTTGAGGTAGCGCGGTTCGAAGATGTTCAGCGGCAGCACGCCCCGCGGCAACAGCAGCACACCCGTCAGCGGGAAGATCGGGATGGTGCTGCTGAGATCCGCTGGTGCCGCCACGGGCATCCTCCGCGTGGCTCTACGAGAACAGGATGGAGGAGAGGCGGCGGCGGGCCGACAGGGTCAGCGGATCGGTGGGGCCGAACGCCTCGAAATACTTCACCAGCTCCTTGCGGGCGGCTTCCTCGTTCCACGTGCGGTCGCGGCGCACGATCTCCAGCAGGCTGTCCACCGCATCCTCCCGCGCCCCGGCGGCGAACTGCGCCTGGGCCAGCTCGAAGCGGCTTTCGTGGTCGGCGGGATCGGCCGCCACCTTGGCCAGCAGCGGTGCCAGGTCGCCGGTCGCGGACTTGGCCTGATCGGCCAGGTCGAGCGCGCTCTGCACCGACACGATGCGGGCATCCAGCTTGGCCTTCGGGGAAGCCTGATCGAGCACCTGGCGCGCCTCCTCGGCACGGTCAAGCTCCAAGAGCGCACGCGCCAGCCCGGCGCGGGCCTCGATCTGCTCGGCATCGTGCTGCAGCACCTGGCTGTAGAGCGAGCCGGCCGACTGCCAGTCGCCGGCTTCCGCCATCGCCTTGGCCTGAGCCAGCGCATCGTCCAGCGGGCTCGACTTGCCGCCGAGGCTGGCCAGCCGCTCGATGAATTGCAGCACCTGGCTTTCCGGCAAGGCACCCTGGAAGTAGTCCACCGGGCGGCCCTGGAAGAAGGCATAGACCGTGGGGATCGACTGGATGCGCATCTGCCCGGCCAGCGCCTGGTTCTCGTCGATGTTCAGCTTGACGAGCTTGACCTTGCCGCCGGCCTGGCGGACCGCCTTTTCCAGCACGGGGCCGAGCTGCTTGCACGGCCCGCACCACGGTGCCCAGAAGTCCACCAACACCGGCACGGACATCGACGCTTCGATCACGTCGGCCGTAAAGCTCGCGGTCGAGGTGTCCTTGATCAGGTCGGCGGCGTTCTCCGCCCCCGCGTTCAGCAGTACGTCCATCGGTCTCTAATCCAGGGTTAGGGGTAAGGTTGTGCGCTTTTCTCCCCCGACAAGCCAGTCAGGGCGCGTCCAGATCCACGATCTGGGGGGTGTGGCCACAGGCTTCAATGAAGCGCAGCAGACCGTCGCGGCCAATCGCCGTGGTCATGCCGTTGTTGAGCGGGTGGAAGTTCAGCACCTCGTGGGCCAGCAGCCCGGCATCCAGCACCGGCTGCACCGCTCCTGCGGTGTCGTTGATCAGCGCGAACGGGGTGACCGCACCGGGGATCACGCCCAGGGCCGCCATCAGCCGGTCTGCCGAGCCGAAGGACAGGCGGCCGGAGCCGATGCGGTCGGAGAACGCCTTCAGGTCGACCGCCCGATCCTCCTCGCACACCAGCAGCCACTGCTTGCCCTTCTTGTTGCGCAAGAACAGGTTCTTGGAATGCCCGCCGGGCAGAATGCCGCGCAGCGACTTCGCTTCCTCCACCGTGAACACCGGCGGGTGGGTGACCGTGCTGACCGGGATGTCCAGCTCCGCCAGGCGCGCCATCAGGCTGTCCGGCGTGTGGTGGGCAGGGCCGGTGGACGGATCGGCGGACGGATCGGCGGAAGCGTCGGCGGCAGCATCGGCGGGCGAGGGAACGGCGTCGGTCATGGTGCGGGTCCGGCGGTTGCGGGCGGGTGGATGCCGTCTTGGCGGTGGCGGGACCGGGCCCGGCCCCCTGCCCGCCCAGGCCCCGGATATCCGGCAAGGACCAAGGGGTCGGGCGGCGGAGCGGGCCGGTGCCGCCAGGGCGCAAATCACTCCAGCGGACCAAACACGCACCGCCGCCGTCCTGCAACCCCGGCGGTGCAGAGGCCGTGTGAGAGGGCTGCCGTCGAAGGGCTTGCAAAGGCCGGGCGAGTGGCTATGATCCGCCGCCTTGATTGCCGGCGGGTGCGGGCCTAGCCCTGCTGCCGCGGCCGGCATGCCCCTTGATCCGGCCCGCGTTGCCGACCATCTGGGGCAGGAGCGCGGGCGTAGCTCAGGGGTAGAGCGCAACCTTGCCAAGGTTGAAGTCGAGGGTTCGAATCCCTTCGCCCGCTCCAAATCTTCCGAACAGCGAAAGAGATGGAGCCCGGCCGCTGCGGCGGACCGCATCGCCATGCGGGGTCCGCGGACATTGCCCGATGCTCCCCCGTGCGCCCGGCACCCGCTGGACCGCTAGTTAAGCCGGCTTACATTGGCGCGCCCGCTAATTAAGCGAAACGCCGATTGCTTAAATAACGCCGCCTCTCCATACTTGCGCCATGGCTGATGCAGGCCCTTCCCAATCGCGGCTCGGCCGCTTTGTCGAGGCCCCGGCAGGCGCCGAGATCGTTCGCGCCTTCGTACCGCCGCCGTTGCCCCCCCAGCCGCCAATCGACGTGCTCTCGCTGTTGGGCCGTCTCAGTCGGGCCGATCGGGCGCTCGGCCGCCTCGACGGCATATCCACCCTGCTGCCCGACCAGCAGCTGTTTCTCTACATGTACGTCCGCAAGGAGGCGGTGCTGTCCTCGCAGATCGAGGGCACCCAATCCACTCTCACCGACCTTCTGCGCTTCGAGACGGAGGCCCAGGGCGGCACGCCGATCGACGACATCGGCGAAGTTTCCAACTACGTCGCCGCCATGATGCATGGTCTGAAGCGACTGGAAGACCTGCCGCTCTCGCTCCGGCTGATCCGCGAGATGCATGCCCGCCTCCTGAAAAGCGGCCGGGGCGGTACCAAGAGCCCCGGCGAATTCCGACGCACACAGAACTGGATCGGCGGCAGTCGCCCGGGCAATGCCCTGTTCGTGCCCCCGCCCGTTACCGAACTCGCCACTTGCCTCGCCGCCTTCGAAACCTTCATCCACGAAGACCAGTCTCGATTGCCGCCGCTCATCAAGGCGGGGCTGCTCCACGTCCAGTTCGAGACGATCCATCCGTTCCTCGACGGCAACGGGCGCATCGGCCGCCTTCTGGTCACGCTCTATCTCTGCGCCCAAGGGGTGCTGAAGGAGCCCCTTCTCTATCTCAGCCTCCATCTGAAAACCCACCGGGCCACCTACTACCGCCTGTTACAGGAGGTTCGCGAACGGGGGGCGTGGGAAGCTTGGCTCGAATTCTTCCTTGATGCCGTCGCAGAAACCGCGACCCAGGCTTTCGAGGCAGCGACGCGGATCGTCGATCTCTTCAAGGCAGACCGGGAGCGGATTACAACCGAGAGCGAACGCACCGGTTCGACCCTGCACGTCCATCAGCACTTCCAGAAAGACCCGTTCCTGACGGCCAAGCGACTGGCCGAACGGACCGGACTATCCATGCCGACCGTCAACGCCGCCCTTGCCGATCTGGAACGGCTCGGGATCGTCAACGAAGTCACCGGGCGCAAACGCGGCCGCGTGTTCGGCTACCGCGACTACGTCGCCATCCTCAGCCAAGGCACCGAGCCGTTGCCCGCGTCGGCCTGATGCGGTCGCGCCCAACCGCTCCCTACTGCGAGAACGCGTCCCGCCAGTTGCCGGCGCCGGGTCCGCGCAGCAGCGCTTCGCGGATGCGGATGATGCAGAAGTCTGCATACGAGGTGAGCCGCAGGTCGTAGGTGGTGTCCGCCGGGTCGCTGCTGCGGCGGGTGAGCCGATAGCCCCGGTTGGTGCCGGTACACTCGCTGTCGTCCACCGCTTGCAGGCGAACCAGCTCCCAGCCGTGGTTGAGCTGCACGCCCATCAGCGAGATATCGCAGCTGATCTCGCTCTCATCGTCGATGATCTGCGGCGGTGCCAGGGTGATGTTCACTGGACTGTATTCGGCATAGATCGCATCGCCCTCCTGGTTGACGCCGCACAGCGTCAGCGGACCGCCGGCCGCCCGGACAACCCGGAAGTCGAAGCCGAGCTGGCGGGCATAGCCGTAGAACTCGCCCGCCGGCACGTTCACCGAAACCACGGTGCGGTCGGGCCCCGGCGTCGGCACGTCGGCGGCGGCAACGCAGGTCGCCCGGCCCCAGGCGTCGCGCGAGATCTCCACGAAGTCCCGGCTGCACACGCACACGGTGTTGGTGCGGCCGGCGATGCTGTTGGGCAGGCATGGGGTGCAGGTGCCGTACTGGTTGACGATCTCCGCAGCGCCGGGGCACGGGCCGGGATCGGGCTGGCGCGGCAGCACCTGGCCCGGGATCTGCGGTTCAGGGATCTGCAGTCCCGGCCTCACCGGGCCATCCGCCAAGGCGGGCAGCGCGGTGGCAACGGACAGCACGGCGGCGGCACCAAGGGTCAGCCAATGCAAGCGGGCCATGGTCGTCTCCTCTTTCCGTTCCCGGCTCCATCCAGATCCATCCGCTTCGGCGGGTTGGTGAGACCTCCGCCTGCCCCCGGCGGCATCTGCGCAGGCGGGCGAGCGCCCATCTTCCCAACCAACCGGCGAATCACGGCCACCTTCAGGACGATTTGGCGTCCTCCACGCAACAATATTCACATTTTCAGGCCGTCTTGGCCACAACCGCGAACGCCGCGGCATTCGCGTCCAGGCGTCGGCGGCCCCCGGCGCCAAGGTCTGGACCGTCCTTGGCAAATCATCCCGGCCAAATCGGCAGGATCTGCGGCAGACCTCGGCCAAACGAGGCAGCTTCGTGTGCCCGGCCACCATAGATCTGCCGTCATGACGTGGAAGCTGTTGTGGGGAAGAGTCCCGATGGTCTATTGTCAATCCATCGGAAAATGAAAGCGTTACCGCCAGTTCTTAAGGCACGGAGTCGGTGATGGCGAAGAGGAAGACGGCACTCCGGGCAAGCCGCGGTACCACTGGTACCCGGCGGCCGGGCGGGCCGTCGGCGATCGGGCTCGCGGCGGCCGCGGCCCTGGTCTGGCTCACCGCAGCGGAGGGGACTGCCCGCGCCCAGGTGGTGATCGGCGGCGATGGCGGGGCATCGGCCGTCACCGTCGATCAGAACGTGCTGGACAGCCTGGGCCCGGCCCCGGCCGGCACGCCGCCGCCAGCGGCCCCGCCCACCGGTGCGCCGATCAATGTGCGCCCCCAGGCTCCCGCCGTAGCCCCACCGCCTGCGCCGATGCCAGCGCCGATGCCGGCCGCGTCCGAACCGCCCGCTCTGCCGGAACCGCCGGTGGCCGAACCGGCGCCGCATGCGGCCGTCGAAGCCGCTGCCGACCGGCCGCACTGGCAGCCG
>JAGQRL010000213.1 GCA_020425485.1 Rhodospirillaceae bacterium | reverse complement strand
CGATCACCTTCTGGTGGCGCCGCTGCACCGAACAGTCGCGCTCGCCGAAATGCACCACGTTGCCGTGGCTGTCGGCGAGGATCTGCACCTCGATGTGGCGCGGCTTGCGCAGGTAGCGTTCCAGGTAGACCGAGCTGTCGCCGAACGCCGCCTTGGATTCCGAGCGCGCCAGCGAATAGGCGCTGGCCAGGTCGGCCGGCGTGTCGGCCACCTTCATGCCGCGCCCCCCGCCGCCCGCCGCCGCCTTCACCAGCAGCGGAAAGCCCACGCCTTCGGCCACGGCGCGCGCCTCGTCCAGCGTTTCCACCGGACCGTCGGAGCCGGGCACGGTGGGCAGGCCCAGTTCCTTCACCGTGCGCTTGGCGGCGATCTTGTCGCCCATGATGCGGATGTGTTCCGGCGAGGGGCCGATGAACACGAAGCCGTGCTCCTCCACCATCTCCGCAAAGCGCGCGTTTTCCGCCAGGAAGCCAATGCCCGGATGGATGGCATCCGCCCCGGTGATGGTGGCCGCCGACAGGATCGCCGGGATGTTCAGGTAGCTGTCGCGGGCGGGCGGCGGGCCGATGCACACGCTTTCGTCGGCCAGCCGCACGGCCATGCCGTCGGCATCGGCGGTGGAATGCACCACCACCGTGCTGATGCCCATCTCGCGGCAGGCGCGGTGGATGCGGAGCGCGATTTCACCCCGGTTGGCGATGAGAACCTTTTCGAACATTCGGCCGGCCGCTTATTCCAGCGTCAACAGGACTTCGCCGTATTCCACCGGCTGGCCGTCGGTCACCTTGACCTCCAGCACGACGCCGCCCTGCGGAGCACGGATCGGGTTCATCACCTTCATGGCTTCCACGATCATCACCGTCTGGCCTTCCACCACCCGGTCGCCGGGCTTGATGAAGGGGGCGGCACCCGGCTCCGGCGCCAGATAGGCGGTGCCCACCATGGGCGCGGTTACCGGATGGCCGACCGTCTCCGGCACTTCGGGGGCCGCCGCCGCGCCCGGTGCAGCCGCCGCCGGCTGCGGCGCCATCACGGTGGCCACCCCGGAGATCTGGCGGGCAACGCGCACGCGCCGGTCACCATCGGTGATCTCGATCTCGCTCAGGTTGGTCTCGTCGAGCAGACCGGCCAGCAGGCGGATCAACTCCGGGTCGATGTCGATCATGGACCTAGGACTCGCTACCTTGCCGGCGCAGCTCGATCAGGCGGGCGATCGCGTCGAGGGCCAGCAGGTAGCCGTGGCTACCCAGCCCACAGATCATGCCGTCTGCCGCCAGAGAGACGTAGCTGGTGTGGCGAAACGCCTCGCGCCGGTGGGGGTTGGACATATGCAGCTCGATGACCGGAAGTTCGGCAACCTTCAAGGCGTCGAGGATGGCGACGGAGGTGTGGGTGTAGGCCGCCGCGTTGAGGATGATGCCGTCGTGGCTCAGCCGGGCTTCCTGGATCCAGTCGACGATATCGCCTTCCAGGTTGGACTGGCGAAAGTCGATGTCCAGGCCCAGTTGCTCGGCCCGTTCCGCGCACGCCGTTTCGATGTCGCCCAAGGTCTCGGTGCCGTAGATTTCCGGCTCCCGCACCCCGAGCAGGTTCAGGTTGGGACCATTGATGATTTGCACCAGGGGTGCATCGGAAGAGTCCATCGGCGAAGCGAGGTTCCAAACGGGTTAGGCGGGCGCGTTATATCACGGCAAGGCCCCAACTCAACGTCGATCAGGGGACGACCAGGGGTGATCAGGGTCCCGGCTCAGGCCGGCGCCGGCAGCAAGCCATGGGCGGCCAGCGTGGTGCGCAGGGCTGCGGCACCGACAAACCGGGTGGCCTGCATGCCCTGCGCCTGGGCTGCCTCCACATTGGCCGACATGTCGTCGATGAACAGGCAGTCTTCGGCCGGCAGCCCGGCATCGGCGAGGAAGCGACGAAAGATCGCGGGGTCGGGCTTGGCGAGGCCAATGGCGCCTGACACGGTGACCGTCTCGAACTGCCGCAAGAAGGCGAAGCGCGCCTGGCACTCTGCGAACTTCTCTGCGGAGAAATTGGTGATGGCGCAGATCCGCAGGCCCGCTGCCGCCAGCTCCTGCAACACCGCCACGGTGTCGTCCAAAGCTTGCGGTACCATACGCATCCAGTGGGTGTCGTAGGCGGCGATCAACTCGGCCTGGTCCGGATGAAGGGCAGCAAGCTCCGCCACCGCCTCGGCAAAGGGCTTGCCCAGATCCATCTGGCGGTTCCAGGCGGGCGTGCACACCTCTGCCAGGAAGCGCTCGCGTGCCGCCTCGTCTGGGATCAGATCGCGATAGAGGTGGCGTGGATCCCAATCGATGAGAACGCCGCCGACATCGAACACGGGCACGCTGGGCTTGGCTGTCTGCATGGTTTGGCAGCTTTCGCTGGGGACGGCTTGGCGGGCCGGGAGGAAGGGTCTAGAAGGAGCGCTCCCAAATCCCTACGTGGCTAAGGGTCCATCATGAAACTGTTCAGCAACTACAAGTCCGCGGCGAGCCACCGGCTGCGCATCGCCCTGGCGCTGAAGGGCGTTGATCACACGGTGGAAGAAGTCCAGCTCGCCGCCGGTCACCACCGCCGGCCGGAATACGCCTCTCTCAACCCGATGCGTCAAGTGCCCGTCCTGATCGACGGGCCGCGGGTGCTGATCCAGTCGCTGGCCATTCTGGAATACATCGAGGAGGTGTATCCCGAGCCGCCGCTGCTGCCGTCCGATCCGCATGACCGGGCGCGGGTGCGCGGCATCGCCGACACCATCGCCTGCGAAATCCATCCGCTGCTGACCCGCCGGGTGGTGGGCGAACTGCGTACCACCTTCGGCCAGGAGCGCGACCAGGTGGAGAAGTGGTACCGCTATTGGATCGCCGAGGGCTTCTCCGCGGTGGAGCGCCTGCTCACCGAGGACAAGCGCACCGGCCGCTTCTGCCACGGCGATGCGCCCACCCTGGCCGATGTGTGCCTGCTGCCGCAGGTGGAGGTGGCGGTGGCCAATGGCTGCCCGCTGGACGCCTACCCGACGATCCGCCGGATCGCCACGGCGTGCCGTGAGCTGCCGGCATTCGCCTCGACCTCGCCGACCACCGCCGACGCGGTGGAATAGACGACACCTGGGGTGGTGCCGAGCCCGGTTGGCACCAGCGGCTTCATCAGCAGGCGTTCGGGCAGCTCGCCCGGCATGGTGAAGCCATGCGGAGCGGCGGGCGCGAAGCCGAAGCGCCGGTAGTACCCGTGGTCGCCCACCAGCAGCACCAGCCGGTGGCCGGCCCAGGCCGCCAGGTCCAGCGTCAGGAAGGTGAGCCCGGCACCGATGCCTTCGCCGTGCCGCGCCGGTTCCACCGCCAGCGGCCCCAGCAGCAGCGCCTGCTCTCCCTCCCGGCCGATGGCGATCGGCCAGAAGCGGATGGAGCCGACGATGGCGCCCGGCGCATGTTCCGACCCTTCACGCGCCACCCAGGAGAGCCCCCGCACCGGCGCCACGCGCAGCCGGTAGCGGTACGACGTCTTGGCGAACCGATTGTGGCCGAACGCCCTGTCGAGCAGGGCTTCGATTTCCGCGGCATCTTCCGGCCGCTCTGTCGTCAGGTGAAACATGGGTGGCTCACGACGCTGGTCTTCAGGGACCCGTCGCGGCCAGGACCGCCCTTGGCTTAGGGCTGGCTGGTCACCGGAACGGGCGCACGCGTGTCGGCAAACGGCAACGCGGTGCGTCGTCGTCGCGGCAGCTGCGGCAGGCCCGAAGGCGTGTGGATCACGTTGACCATATCGATCTGATGCGGGGCGCGCGGCCAACTGTCAAGCGCCATCGCTGCAGGGCGCCTCGACCGGTGCCAGGCCCCTGGCACGCGGGCAACGCGGGGCTGGCCCAGGCCTCGACGTGACGCGTGCTGAACCGTTTGTGATCGGCCGCGCGCGGATTGCGACCGGGCTTCCGACGCGGCTGCGCTAAATTACCCCAAGCAACCTGTGTGGAACTTGGGGGACCCCGATGACCGGATCGACCGATTGCCGCGGCGTGCCGTTGTCGACCGACGACCCAGTCCTCATCGCCGAGCTGGAGCGCATCCACGAGGACAGCCTCGCCATGTGCGGCGACCCGGTGGCCGAGGTGACCGACCTGCTCAACCGCCACCCGGATTTCGTCTTCGCTCTGTGCTTCAAGGCGGGGATGCTGACCCAGAGCATGGAAACCCGCATCTACCCGGACCTGGTGGCCGCGGTGGAGGCGGCCGAAGCCCAGTGGGCCCGCGCCAACGACCGCGAGCGCGGCCACATCCGCGCGGTGCGCGCCTGGGTGGAAGGCGATTTCCACGGCGCCGTGCAGCACTGGGATGCTGTGCTGGTGGAACACCCCCGCGACCTGCTGGCCCTCCAGCTCGTCCACCTGACGGGCGTGCTGCTGGGCGACATCACCAACCAGCGCGACTGCGTCGCCCGCGTCTTCCCCGCCTGGGACGAAGCGGTGCCCGGCTACGGCTATGTGCTGGGCTACTACGCCTTCGGGCTGGAGGAGATGCGCGACTTCTCCCGTGCGGAGGAATACGGCCGCCGCGCGCTGGCGCTGAACCACAAGGACGCCTACGCCATCCACGCCGTCGCCCATGTGATGGAAATGCAGGGCCGCCAGGGGGCCGGCATCCACTTCCTCAACGAACGCGCGCCGGACTGGGCGCCCGGCAACTTCTCCAACCATCTGTGGTGGCACCTGTCGCTGTTCCACCTGGACCTCGACCAGGTGGATGCGGTGCTGCGCATCTATGACGGCCAGTTGCGCGCCGCCGACGCCGCTGGCGACCGCTACCAGGAGCTGGACGCCGCCGCCCTGCTGTGGCGCCTCACCCTGCTCGGCACCGATGTCGGCAGCCGCTGGACGGCACTGGCCGACAAATGGGCGCACGCGGCCACCGACACGCTCTATGCCTTCAACGACGTGCACGCGATGATGACCTTCGTGGCCGACCGCCGCATGGATCTGGCCCATACCCTGCTGACCGCCAACGAGCGCTATGTGGAACATGCCGGCGACGCCAATGTCGCCATGTCGCGCATCATCGGCATTCCGTTCTGCAAAGCGCTGTGCGCGTTTGCCCAGGGCGACTACGCGTCGACCGTGGCGACGCTGATGCCGCTGCGCTACCGCACCCACCGGCTGGGCGGCAGCCACGCCCAGCGCGACATCCTGAACTGGACGCTGGTGGAAGCGGCCCTGCGCGCCGGCCAGTATCCGCTCGGCCTGGCGCTGGCCAACGAGCGGCTGGGCCAGAAGCCCACCAGTCCGCAGAACTGGCGGCTGCGCGCCCGCGCCCTGGAAGGCATGGGCCGCCGCACGGAATGCAGCCAGGCCCTGGCCAAGGCGGAATCGCTGCTGGCGGCGTAGCGGGCGAGGTGCTGCCGACGAGGTGCTGCGGGCGGAAACTCAGCCGGCGGCCAGACCGCGCAGCATTTCCGGGTTCACGGCGGCGCCGCCCATATCGGCAATGCGGTTGGACACCACCGTCCACAGGAACGACGCCGAGGCGCGGATGAACAGGATGTGGTAGGCGAGCACGCCGCCCAGATCGTCGCGCACCAGCAGGCCGCGGTGGCGCATCACCTCGATGGGCGTCACCGCCAGATCCGGGAACAGCGCCGGGGCGGCGTCGATGCCGGCAAGTGCTGCAATCACCTGCGGCGCCCGCCGGCCGGTCACCCGGAACCACAGGCTGCCGTCGCGCCGCGGCGTCGGCCGGCACATGCGTTCGTCCACCGGCAGGCTCGCGGTATCCCAGATGGCGCGGGCCACCGGGTCCAGCGGCGGCAGCACCAGCAGCTCGCCCTCGCCGACGGTGACGACCAGGTGGTGGTCGGGATGCCGGTAGGCCTGGGTGGCGGACGGCTCCACCGCAAAGCCCAGCCCGTTCAGCCACTGCACCACCTGCGGACCGCGGAAGCCGAGGCGTTCGATGGGGCTGAGATCGGCGATCGCCAGGTCCAGCGCCCGGTTGGGACCGGCATCGCTGCCCACCGCGTCCACCCCGCCATGGGAGGGCGGCGCATCGGCAGGCGAGAGCGGATCGGGCCCGCCGTCAGCCATGCCGGCATCGGCCCGGGGCGGGCCACCGAATCGCGTCGATCATCAAAAAAGTATGGCGGGAGCGGCCCCCGTTCTTCAAGCGGCTCATCGCCCACGCAGGTGCCGCACACCCGCCGCGGCCGGAAAAGGGCTCCGGATCGCGCGCCGCCCGGTGTATATCCGGGGCGCCATGAGTGATGCATCCGAGACCGAGAAGCCCCGTACCGGCTGGCTGGCGCGCCTGCGGGCCGGGCTGTCGCGCAGCTCCAACCGCCTGGTGGGCGGCATCGGCGACGCCTTCGTGCGCCGCCGGCTGGACGACGACACCCTGGAGGAGCTGGAGGAGCTGCTGATCGGCGCCGATCTCGGCCCGACCACGGCGGCCAAGCTGACCCAGGAGCTGGCGCGCACCCGCTTCGGCAAGGAGGTGACCTCCGAGGAAGTGCGCGAGGCGCTGGCCGAGGAGATCGCGGTGATGCTGGCGCCGGTGGCCAAGCCGCTCACCTTCGATCCCGCGCTCAAGCCCAGCGTCGTCCTGGTGGTGGGGGTGAACGGCTCGGGCAAGACCACCACCATCGGCAAGCTCGCCCAGCAGATCCGCCACGGCGGCAAGCGCATCATCCTGGCCGCCGGCGACACCTTCCGGGCGGCCGCCATCAGCCAGCTTCAGGTGTGGGGCCAGCGCGCCGACTGCCCGGTGCTCTACCGCGACCAGGGGGCCGATGCCGCGGCCCTCGCCTTCGACGCCATGACGCTGGCCAAGGCGCAAGGCAGCGACCTGCTGATGATCGACACCGCGGGGCGGCTGCAGAACAAGGCCAACCTGATGGAGGAGCTGGCCAAGATCGTGCGCGTGCTGCGCAAGCACGACGCCACCGCTCCGCACCACGTGCTGCTGGTGCTGGATGCCACCACCGGCCAGAACGCCATCACCCAGGTGGAGGTGTTCAAGCAGATGGTGTCGGTGACCGGGCTGATCCTCACCAAGCTGGACGGGTCGGCCCGTGGCGGCGTGCTGGTGGGCCTGGCCGAGCGCTTCGGCCTGCCGGTGCATGCCATCGGCGTCGGCGAGAGCATCGACGACCTGCAGCCCTTCGAGGCGGAGACCTTCGCTCGCGCCCTGATGGGCCTGGCGCCGCGATGACGGCGCCGCGGGACATCGGAGCCGGCCCCGTCCTGTTCGACGATGCCGATGCCGCGGTGGCCCGCCTGATCGAGCTGTACGAGGCCGGCACCGCCCGCCTGCGCGCCGCCTTTGCCGACTATGCGGCGGGCCGGCTGCCGCCCGGCCGGGTGCGCGCCTGCTACCCCTATGTCGGCATCGAAGTGATGGCGTTCGACCGGGTGGAAACCCGGCTCAGCTTCGGCTTCGTCGACACGCCGGGGCGCTACACCACCACCGTCACCCGGCCCGACCTGTTCGCCGACTACCTGCGCGCCCAGCTTTCCCACCTGCACACCAACCACGGCGTCGCCATCGAGGTGGGGGTGAGCGACCTGCCGATCCCCATCCACTTCGCTTTCCCCGACGGCATCGACGGGTCGGCCGTGCTGCCGGTGGAACAGGTGCGCGGCTTGCGCGACGTGTTCGACGTGCCGGACCTGGAGGTGATGGACGACGCCATCGTCAACGGCACCAACAACCACGAAGCCGGCGACGACACGCGGCCGCTGGCGCTGTTCACCGCCCCGCGGGTGGACTATTCGCTGCACCGGCTGCGCCACTATACGGCCAGCGATCCCGGCCATTTCCAGAATTTCGTGCTGTTCACCAACTACCAGTTCTACGTCACGGAGTTCATCCGCTACGCCGAGCGCATGCTGGCGGACCCGGCCAGCGGCTACACCGCCTTCGTCGCCCCCGGCGATAGGGTGACCGGGGCGGGCGACGATACCGGCGGACTGGGCGAGCCGCTGGAACGCATGCCGCAGATGCCGGCCTACCACCTGAAGCGGCCGGGCCATGGCGGCATCAGCCTGGTCAACATCGGCATCGGCCCATCCAACGCCAAGACGGCGACCGACCACATCGCCGTGCTGCGCCCCAATGCCTGGCTGATGCTGGGCCACTGTGCCGGCCTGAGGAACACCCAGACGCTGGGCGACTACGTGCTGGCCCACGGCTATGTGCGCGAAGACCATGTGCTGGACCTCGACCTGCCCACCTGGGTGCCCATCCCCGCCCTGGCGGAAGTGCAGGTGGCCCTGGAACGTGCAGTGGAGCGGGTGACCGGGCTGTCGCGCGATGCCGTGAAGTCGGTCATGCGCACCGGCACCGTCGCCAC
>JAGQRL010000212.1 GCA_020425485.1 Rhodospirillaceae bacterium | reverse complement strand
GTCCAGCTCATAGACCAGCGGCACGCCGGTGGGGATGTTGAGCTTGACGATCTCGTCCTCGCTCATCCCGTCCAGGTGCTTCACCAGGGCCCGCAGGCTGTTGCCGTGGGCGGCGATCATCACGGTGCGGCCGGGCGCCAGTTCCGGGACGATGGTGCCGTGCCAGTAGGGCAGCACGCGCTCCAGCGTCGTCGCCAGGCTTTCAGTCATCGGGATGTCGGCAACCGGGATGTCGAGGTGCTGGTAGCGCCGGTCGTTCTTCGGGTTGTCGGGGTGGTCCTCTTCCATCACCGGCGGCGGAGTGGCGTAGCTGCGGCGCCACACCAGCACCTGGTCGTCGCCGTACTTGGCCGCCGTTTCCGCCTTGTTGAGCCCGGTGAGCCCGCCATAGTGGCGCTCGTTCAGCCGCCAGCTCCGTTCCACCGGCACCCAGAGCTGGTCCATCACGTCCAGCGCGATCATGGAGGTGCGGATGGCGCGCTTGAGCACCGAGGTGAACAGGATGTCCACCTGGTAGCCTTCGGCCGCCATCATCTCGCCGCCGGCCTTGGCTTCCGCCATGCCGGTTTCCGACAGGTCGACATCGACCCAGCCGGTGAAACGGTTCTGCAGGTTCCAGTCGCTCTGGCCATGGCGCAGCAGAATCAGGGTCGAGGGCATGGAGCGGGGCCTCCTCATGAATAGCGGGATCGGGGCAGGAAAAGCGCCGGCACTATAGCCCCGTTTCACGCCCGAGGATACGGGTGGCCCCCCGGGATGCACGCGGCACGGTAGAGTTGTTCGGCCGGCATGGCGCAGGCCGACGGCGAGCGGCCGGTGCTCCTCCGCCGCATCTGCCCCGCATCACGGCCGGTCACAAAACATTGAAGTCGTCGAGAGGCTATTGATTTGGCGTCTCATGAGATCGATTGTTTCAATTGTCTGAAGTTTTTCAGAAGAACAACAAAACCGCGCTCTACGCTTGGCCGTTCAAGATCTGATCGGCGAGGCGGCAGAGAAATTGTCTGTGCATGGGGAGAGATCTGCGATGGACCGTGTTGTCTGGATTCCGTTCGAGGCGCCGTACAGCTACGAATTCTTCGACCGGACGCTGAGCTGGATCAAGGAACGGCCGCAGAAGAACTTCCGCATCCTGACCTACGATCCCAACCGGCCGACGCACGTTCCCCATCCCGCCCTGCTCAACCTCGTCTGGGGCTCGCAGATCTATCTGCGCGGCCACGGTCTGGCCGGCGATGCGCATGTGACGACGACCTACAACAACGGCAAGCAGAAGCTGCACATCCACGATTCGATCGACCGGCTGCTGGATATGGGGCTGCCGTCCACCTTCCGGGGCACGATCAAGTTCTATAGCTGCTTCAGCGCCTTGACCGGGGTGCCCAAATATCTGGGCGGCGGTACGCCGGTGTTCGACAAGAAGCACCCCGAAGACATCCTCAAGACCAAGATGAAGGGCGGCAACTACGCCCCCAAGGGCATTCCGCTGGCCAAGGTGGGTGCCAACTACTTTCGCAGCAAGGGTTTCAACAAGTGTAAGTTCCTCGGCTATAAGGGGCCGCTGACGGGTGCCTATGTGGATAGCGACAATGCCAAGGACAACCAGATGCACAAATACTGCGAAGAGGTGAAATACGACTGCTACGGCACGGCGCATTTCCAGCCGACCAAGTCGCGCCGGGCGTCGGACGCGCGGGCCAGCTTCTAGGGGGGTCTTTCGTTCAGTCTGCGCCGGCCCGCTCCCCCACCCG
>JAGQRL010000211.1 GCA_020425485.1 Rhodospirillaceae bacterium | reverse complement strand
TGACGGTGCACGCCGCCAAGGGGCTGCAGGCGCCCATCGTCATCCTCGCCGGCGCTTTGCAGAAGCCCGACCGCACGGACGCGGTGCAGTGGCCCGACTATCCCGCCGCCCCGCCCCTGTGGGCGCCGCGGGCGGAGCTGCGCGACCCCGCCTCGGCCGGCCTGGCCACCGCGGCGGCCGAGCGGCGCGATGCGGAATACCGCCGGCAGCTCTACGTCGCCCTCACCCGGGCGGAGGACCGGCTGTACGTTTGCGGCCACCGCAACGGCTCGCCTCCGAAGAAACGTCAGAACAACTGGCACGACCTGTGTGCCGACGGGCTCGACCGGCTGGACGGGGTGGAAACGCTGACGGCAGCGGACGGGCTGAGAGTGCGCCGCTACATCTGCGCCCAGCAGGTGCCGGCAGACAGCAAGCAGCAGACGGAGGGGCGGGAGGAGGCCGCGCCAGAGGACTGGCTGTTCCGCCCGCCGGAACCGGAGCCGGAACCGCCGCGGCCCCTGGCGCCCTCGCGGCCCGAAGAGGGCGACCCGCCGGTGCGCTCGCCGCTCGACGGCCTGCCCACCCGGCGCTTCCGCCGCGGCCTGCTGCTGCACGCCCTGCTGCAACGCCTGCCGGAAATCCCCGCAGACCGGCGGGCAGACTGGGGGCTTGCCTACCTCACCCGCACGGCCCCCGGCTGGGCGGATCCCGAAGCGCTGGTGGACGAAGCGCTCGGCGTGCTCGCCCATCCCGGCCTGGCAGCCGCCTTCGGGCCCGGCAGCCGGGCGGAGGTGCCGGTCGTCGGCGTGGTCGGTGGCCAGGCGGTGGCCGGGCAGGTGGACCGGCTGGCGGTTCTGGATGACCGGGTGATCGTGCTGGACTACAAGACCAACCGGCCGCCACCGGCCACCGAGGGCGAAACTGCCGCCGCCTATCTGCGGCAGATGGCCATCTACCGCGCGGCCCTCCGGGCCATCTATCCCGGCCGCGAAGTGGCCTGCGCCCTTGTGTGGACCGACGGTGCGCGCGTAATGCAACTCTCCGATGCCGCCCTTGATCGATGGGCGCCAGCTTGACCGGGCGCCGAGACGCTCCCTAATCTTTGCTTCAGAAAACATGCAGCACGGCGGGCTAGCCCCGGCCGATGGTTGAGACCGGGAATGTCTCCGCACGTGCTGGACCAGGAAGGGGCCACCATGTCGACACCCAAAGCCGTATCCGACTCCAGCTTCGAGACCGACGTCCTCAACGCCAGCCAACCGGTGCTGGTGGACTTCTGGGCGGAATGGTGCGGGCCCTGCAAGGCAATCGCGCCAGCGCTGCAGGACCTCGCCGCGGACAAGGACGGGGCGCTGACCGTCGCCAAGGTCAATATCGACGACAACCCGGTGACGCCGTCGCGCTACGGCGTGCGGGGCATTCCCACCTTGCTGCTGTTCAAGGACGGCGTGGTGGCGGCCCAGAAGATCGGCGCGCTGCCCAAGAGCGAGCTGTACAAGTGGGTTGAGTCCAACCTGTAGCGGCCCGCGTCCGATTGCGGGGGGCCGAAGGGTTCCCCCGCAAATTGGAAATCTCTAGGCTCCGTTCGAGCAGTGCAGCCGAACGGAGCCTTCCATGATCCGTCCCATCCCGACCCTATCCGTGCTGGCAGGAGTGCTGGCTGCGGGCCTGATGGGCTTGCCCGCGGGCGCCCAGACCCCTGCCGTCTACCCCGATGGCCGCGGCGGCGAGGTGCACTTCCCGCTGGGCGACATCTCGTTTGCCGACGAGGTGGTGTCCTTCACCCCCGGCGATCCCGCCTCCGGGCCGGATGAGAGCATCCCCGAAGAGGTGCTGGGGCCGCCCGACTACGTGGACACGGTGGACGACAACTACCTCACCCTGGGCTGCGGCGGCGTGCTGGAGCTGCGCTTCACCGACAACGCCCTGGTCGACGTGGACGGGCCCGACCTCTTCATCTTCGAGATCGGCCCGGCGGTGGAAGCGACCGAACTGGCCATTTCCGGCGATGGGGAGTTCTGGGTGGAGCTGGGGCGCATCAGCGGTGCGGTTGCCGCGGTGGACCTGGCGGGGCATGTGGACGTGGCCGACAGCTTCAGCCTGGTGCGCCTGACCGACCTGCGGGAAACCTGCCATGGCCAGTGGCCGGGGGCGGACATCGATGCCGTGGGCGCCATCGGCGCTGGCCGCCGGGTGGTGCTGGACAGCTCCGTGCTGTTCGATGTCGACCACTCAGACCTGCGGCCGGAAGCCGAAGCGGTGCTGGCCGAGCTGGCCGCCGATATCGCCCGCTACGGCAACGCCCGCCTGCTGGTGGAAGGCCACACCGACGACACCGGGTCGGATGCCTACAACCAGCAGCTATCGGTGGAGCGCGCCAGCAGCGTCGGCGAGTTCCTCATCCAGCACGCCGGCCTGCCGGCCATGGCGGTGGAGATCGTCGGCTACGGGGAAAGCCGCCCGACGGTGCCCAATGACAGCGATGAGAACCGCACCCGCAACCGCCGGGTGGAGGTGGTGATCGTCGCCTACTGAGGGGGCGCCTCCGGGGCGCTCCCAGGGGGGCACCCGGCCGGCCGGCCAATCGGCATGCTGTCGTTGGGCGGCCGGGTGGGGGCGTGGCCGAGACCGCGCAGGCGAGGCCGTTTCAGCCTTCCAGGGTGCGGCGCAGCAGCTCCAGGTCTTCGGCGAAGCTGGCGTCTGTGGCGCTCAGCTCTTCGATCTTGCGCACCGCATGCATCACCGTGGTGTGGTCGCGGCCGCCGAACTTGCGGCCGATTTCCGGCAGCGAGCGGGGGGTGAGCTGCTTGCACAGCCACATGGCTACCTGGCGCGGCCGGGCCACCGCCCGGGCCCGCCGGGCCGAATGCATGTCGCTGACCTTGATGCGAAAATGGCTGGCCACCGCCTTCTGGATCTCGTCGATGGTCACCCGGCGGTCGCTGGCGCGCAGCACGTCGGCCAGCAGTTCCTGGGTGGAGTCCAGCGTGATCGGCCGGCCCACCAGCTCGGCATGGGCGGCCAGCCGGTTGAGCGCGCCCTCCAGCTCGCGCACATTGGCGCTGAGGCGGTGGGCGAGGAATTCTAGCACCTTGTCGGGCGCCCGCACCGGCAGCTTTTCCGCCTTGGAATGCAGGATGCCGAGCCGAAGTTCGTAGTTGGTGGGGTGGATATCCGCCACCAGCCCCCAGCCGAGGCGCGACTTCAGCCGGTCCTCGATGTCGAGCTGGGTCGGCGACTTGTCGGCCGACACCACCACCTGCCGGTTCTCGTCCACCAGCGCGTTGAAGGTGTGGAAGAACTCCTCCTGGGTGGCTTCCTTGCCGCTGATGAACTGCACGTCGTCGATCATCAGCACGTCGACGGAGCGGAACATCTGCTTGAAGTTCATGGTGTCCTTGAACCGCAGGGCGCGGATGAACTGGTACATGAACTTCTCGGCCGACAGGTAGAGCACCCGGCGGTCCGGCCGCGCCCGGCGCAGATGCCAGGCAATGGCGTGCATCAGGTGGGTCTTGCCCAGCCCGACCCCGCCATAGAGGAACAGCGGGTTGAAGGACACCGCCTCGCCCTCGGCCACCCGGCGGGCGGCGGCGTGGGCGAATTCGTTGGGCTTGCCGACGACGAAGGCATCGAAGGTGAAGCGCGGATCGAGCGGGCCCTGGATCAGGTTGAGGGAGTCGCCGTCGTCGGTCGGGCCGTGGCCGTCCGGCGGGCTGCCGGTGATGCGGGCGATCTCCGGCGGCCGGGTGATGGCGGCGGAGCGGGACACCGTCATCCCGTCCATGTCCAGTGCCGCATGCCGGCGCACCGGCCCGGTGGCGTCCACCGGCCCCGTTTCGAACGCCGCGGCGTCCGGCGCCACCACGATCTCCACCGAGCGGACGTCGCCATTCTCCATGGCCCACATCAGCACCAGCTTGTCGCGGTAGTGGTTGGCCACCCAATCGCGCATGAAGGCCGACGGGGCCGCGATGCGGGCTTCGCCGTCCACAACCCCGTCCAGGGTCAGCGGGCGAACCCAGCTCCGGAAGGCCGCTTCGCCGATTTCCTCGCGCAAGCGGTCACGTACGCGTTGCCATTGCCCGTCGGTGCCATCGTCCAAAGACACGCTCGCCCCTCCGTACGGTACGTACGGCCTTCTCAGACCTAACTTTGCGAATGTCGCGGACCGGAGTGGTCAGGCCCGCACGGTCAACATGGTCCGGAAGGGCTGCTATAGGGCGTGCAACAATTCCGTATCAATCGATGTGACGCCAGCGGGGGCCATGCAACCGCCCAGGGTTGCCCAATACGAAATGCCAAGATGATATGGCACTAAAGAAGATTCCATACTCGCCCCCATCCCCTGCGTCCTAGGCTTCGGTTCAAGCGTTGAAGCCCTATGTCAAGCAAATCATTACAACGCGCTTTTTGTTTTTCTTGTTCTTGTATTTAACTTATTTCTCGCGCGGTTCGGAAAGTCACTTTGAGCTTTCTGCGGCGCAGTAAATCAACCACCGCCCTCGGCCTTCTGGTACCTTAGTCAGAGGGCCGACTTGTGGCAACCGCCCTGATTGGGGGTACCCAAAAAAGCAAAATTCGTTCCCGTGAGCCGGAACCGCGCGCGATTCGGCGCACCCGCCGGTCGTGCAACCGGCAGGAATGCTGCATTTCTGGTACAAATCCGTGACACTTCGCGAGGGGGCGGAAAACGCCCCTGCGCACCTATCGAAAGGTCAAAGCCACACCCGCGGACCCCAGAAGGATGCCCGCGCAAGCAACGTACACTCGTACGAAAAGCGCCCTGGACAGGGCTGCGACCTCACGACGCAGACAGGCTGCGTACGCGCTTGTTCAGGCGGGAGATCTTGCGCGCCGCGGTGTTGCGATGCAACACCCCCTTGCTCACGCCCCGCTGGATTTCCGGCTGGGCTGCGCGCAGGGCAGCAGAGGCCTCCGCGGCATCGCCGCCCTGGAGGGCCACCTCGACCTTCTTCACGTAGGTCCGGATACGCGACAGACGCGCATGATTGACCGTGGCGCGGACTGCGTTACGGCGGATGCGCTTCTCCGCGGACTTATGGTTCGCCATACCGCCCCCTGCGGACTGAGCAAGATCGATGGAAGCGGGGGAGATACTGCCCAACCCCCGATCCGTCAAGGTCTTTCGGCGCCAGCCAGGGGAGCGGCGCGGGGCCGCCCTGCGCCACCCGCACGCCGCAACCGCCCTCGGATGCCTAGCGGTTCTTGAAGTCCGGCTGGCGCTTCTCGGCGAAGGCGGCCATGCCTTCCTTCTGGTCCTCGGTGGCGAAGGTGGCGTGGAACAGCCGGCGCTCGAACAGCACGCCTTCGGCCAGCGTGCTTTCATAGGCGCGGTTCACCGCCTCCTTGGCCATCAGCACCATGGGCCGCGACATGTCGGCGATGCGGTTGGCCACCTTCAGCGCCTCGTCCACCAGGTCGGCGGTGGGCACCACGCGGCTCACCAGCCCGGCCCGTTCGGCTTCCGCGGCGTCCATCATGCGGCCGGTCAGGCACATCTCCATGGCCTTGGACTTGCCGACGAAACGGGTCAGGCGCTGGGTGCCGCCAATGCCGGCGATGACGCCCAGATTGATCTCGGGCTGGCCGAACTTGGCATTGTCGGCGGCGATGATGAAATCGCACATCATCGCCAGCTCGCAGCCGCCGCCCAGCGCATAGCCCGCCACCGCGGCGATCACCGGCTTGCGGATGCTCGACAGGGTCTGCCAGCTCAGGATGAAGTTGTCGCCGAAGGCCTCGGTGAAGGTCTTGGTGGCCATCTCCTTGATGTCGGCACCGGCGGCGAACGCCTTTTCCGACCCGGTGAGGACGATGCAGCCGACCTCGTCGTCATCGTCGTAGCCCAGCAGGGCCTGGCTCAGCTCGTCGATGAGGGCGGCGTTGAGCGCGTTGAGCGCCTTCGGGCGGTTGAGCGTGATCAGGGCCACGGCCCCCCGCTTTTCCGCGATCAGGTTTTCGTAGGGCATGGTTTTTGAGCCTCCCGTCTGCGTTGCCGGCCGTGTGGTGCAACCGCGCGTCTATTGCCCCACCTCTGTTGCGCTGCGCAATAGCCTAGGCTGCGAGCCGCGCTGAGAGCCGTTTTCGGCGCTCCGGCCACCTCCGCCGCCACCCACCCGATGGCCGGGTCCACTACCTTACCTTGAGAACCGGGCAGGGGTGCGGGCCGGTGCCGGGACCACCAAGTTCCCCTACCGCTGGCGCGCCGGGCAATAGAACGTGCTGCGGCCGGATTGCTGGATGCGCCGGATACCGCCGCTCTGCGCCGCATCGCAGGTGCAGCCGGGGCAGCGTTCGCCCTCCCGCCCGTAGACTGCCCAGGCGTGCTGGAAATAGCCCAGCTCGCCATTCGCCTGCACATAGTCGCGCAGGCTGGAGCCGCCGGCGGCAATCGCCTCCTCCAGCACCGTCCTGATGGCCACCACCAGGCGCTCGGCCCGCCGGCCCGTTACCGTGGCCGCCAGCCGGCGGGGCGACAGGCGGGCGCGGAACAGCGCTTCTGAGGCATAGATGTTGCCGATGCCGGCCACCGTGCGCTGGTCCAGCAGGGCCGCCTTGATGGGGGTGATGCGCCCGGCCAGCGCTGCCGCCAGCACCTCGGCCGTGAAACCGGGATCGAGCGGCTCCGGCCCCATCCGGGCAAGCAGCGGGTGGGCGGCCTCCGTGGCCGCGGCGAACAGGTCCATGGTGCCGAAGCGCCGGGCGTCGCAGTAGGTCACCCGCACGCCGCCGTCCGTCTCCACCACCACATGGTCGTGGGCGCCGGGCGGGCGGGCATCGGCCGGTCCCACCGTCATGCTGCCGGACATGCCGAGATGCACCAGCCACACCTGGCCGTCGTCCAGGTCGATCAGCATGTATTTGCCGCGCCGGCGCAGGCCCTGCACGGTGCGGCCGGTGAGCCGTTCGGCAAAGGCCGGGGGCAGGGCGGTGCGCAGATCGGCCCGGCGCTGGAGCACGCGCGCCAGCCGCCGGCCCTTGAGCACCCTCTCCAGGCCGCGGCGGACGGTTTCGACTTCCGGCAGTTCCGGCATCCTCAGCTGTGCCCCCTGGCGATCTGGCAAACCCGCGCCCTGGGTACTATCGTCCAGCGCAGGTGCGAAGAGGACAGCCAGCATGACAGAGCGCAATCGCGAGGCCGAATGGTTCGGCGACCGGCACGTCGACCCGACGGAGAAGCCGGGCCTGGTGCGCGACGTGTTCGACCGGGTGGCGGGCCGCTACGACCTGATGAACGACCTGATGTCGGGCGGCATCCACCGGCTGTGGAAGGACCATTTCGTCGCCTCCATCCGGCCGCGGCCGGGCCAGCTCCTGCTCGACGTGGCCGGCGGCACCGGCGACATCGCCAGGCGCTTCCTCAAACGTGCCGGCACCGATGCCGAGGGCCGGGGTGCCCGCGCCATCCTGTGCGACCTGACGCCGGCCATGGTGCGGGTGGGCCGCGACCGCTCCATCGATGCCAGCATGGTGGCCGGCCTCAGCTACCTGGTGGGCGATGCCGAAAAGCTGCCCGTCGCCGACCGCTCGGTGGACTGCGTGGCCATCGCCTTTGGCCTGCGCAACGTGGCGCGCATCGACGACGCGCTGGCGGAAGCCCACCGCGTGCTGAAGCCGGGCGGGCGCTTCTACTGCCTGGAATTCAGCCGCGTGCGCTCCGCCGCGCTGCGCCGGCTCTACGACGTCTACTCCTTCCGGGTGATCCCGCAGATCGGCCGGGCGGTGGCCCAGGATCGCGACGCCTATGCCTATCTGGTGGAAAGCATCCGCAAGTTCCCCGCCCAGGAGGAGCTGGCGAGCCGCATGGAAGCGGCGGGGCTGAAGCGGGTGCGCTGGGAAAACCTCTCGGCCGGCATCGCCGCCATCCACTGGGGCTGGCGAATCTGAAGCCGTTCCGGCCCCGGTAGACCGGGCCGGGATGGGCCGGAAACACAGGGTTTCAGCACCAAAAACGCAGCGTTTCGGCGGTGCTTGAATCGCCGTTGACTTTTGCGAAATTGGGCTTATATACGCGGCCTCCCTTGCATCAAAGTACTTTGGCAGTTTGCCGGAAGGCTAAATCTGCCTGATCGCCCTAGATCAAGAAAGGAAGAGTGGGCTTCTTCATCGCAATAACTCTCGGATGAAGGATACCGCCATGAGCTACTGGGGTTATCATCTGCGTGTCGATGCCGCCGGTTGCGATCTGACCAAAGTATCGAGCGTCGACTACGTGCGGAATTACAACGACTCACTGCTGTCTCTCATCGAGATGAAGTCGATGGGGGCACCCTGGATCGAAGACTGTGGACCCGAGGACCGGCCTGACCTGTGCGGCATCACGGTTCTACAGCCGATCGAGACGTCCAGTATTTCGGCACATTTCTGTAACCTTTCCGGCGACGCCTATCTCGACGTCTTCTCGTGCAAGCCGTTCGAGGATGACGCCGTGGTCACCCATTTCCGCGACTGGTTCGGCCCGCAGAAGGTGCGTTACGACTTCACCGTCCGCCAGGCCTAGGGCCTAGCGCTTCTGCTCTCCGCCCCGCCGGCGGCCTCGCGAGGGGGCGCCGGCGGCAGCGGGCTATTGGGTGGCGAGGGAGTCCAGCACGCCGATGGCGTAGGTCACCTCGTCGGCCTCATAGCGGTGGCCGCCGGGGTGCAGGCACAGCTCCATCAGCCGGTCCTCGGGATTGGTCCAGCGGGTGCAGTCCAGATCGCCGGCGGTCTCGCCACCGTCCTCGGCGAAGTCGCCCTCTTCCAGGAACAACCCGAAGGCATCGGCCACGTCGCCCTGGCGGGTTTCGGCGATGGCGCGGCCGGCCATCGGCACCACCGGATCGTCGGTGCCGTGGATGTGCACCAGGTTGACGGGCGCGCTCGGGCAGCTTTCCGGCAGCGGCGCCCAGAAGGTGCCGGAGATGGGGGCAAACCCGGCGAACAGGTCGCCGCTGAGGCAGGCCAGCGTCCACGTCATCATGCCGCCGGCGGAAAACCCGGCCATGTACACCCGGTCGGGGTCGAGGCCGAAGCGCGCCACGGCATCAGCCACCACGGCGGCGAAATAGGCGGGCTCGTCCACCTCGGCGCCGGTGCTGTGGGAGGGCGCGTTGGCGATGGACCAGTCGTCCGCCGCCGCTTCCGGGGCGATCAGCGCCAGGCCGAGATCGGCGATGGCCCGGCCCAGCTGCGCATTGTTCATCACACCGGCGGCCGAGCCGCGATAGCCGTGGGCGAACACCACGGCGCCGATGGGGGTGCCTGGCTCCACCCCGTCCGGCAGGCGGATGCGGTAGATGCGGTCGCCCACTTTGCAGTCGCTGTCCGGCCCGCAGGCGAGCGCCGGTGCGGCGGTGAGGGCGAGCAGCAGCGCCAGCAGGGTGCGGCGGAGGACGGAAGCGCAGAACGGCATCGGCGACATCCCGGATGGGTGATCGCCCAAGCATAGACCGCCGCCATTCCCTTAGAGGACGCACGATTTCGCGAGGGGGCCACGGGCCGCGCCGGCCGCACCGCTACACCACCAGGGCGAGCGCCAGGCAGAGGACGGCCAGCACCAGGCCGGCGCGCAGCGTGAGGTCCAGGCCGGCGCGGATGTCCGCCGCCGTTGCCTCGGCCCGGCCGGTGCCCATCCAGGCATCGGCCACCAGCTCGCCGTGGTAGCGCCGCGGCCCCGCCAGCCGTACCCCCAGCACCCCGGCCATGGCAGCTTCCGGCCATCCGGCATTGATGGAGCGGTGCTGGCCGGCATCCCGCCAGGCTGCCCGCAGGGCCATCAGCGCACGGCGCGGCCGGTCCAACGCCGCTGCGGCGAACAGGCCCGCCGCCAGGCGTGCCGGCAGCCAGTTGGCGGCATCGTCGATGCGCGCGGCGACACGGCCGAACAGCAGGTGGCGGGGCGAGCGGTGGCCGAGCTGGCTGTCCAGCGTGTTGATGGCCTTGTAGGCGAACAGGCCCGGCAGGCCGAACACCAGGTACCAGACGGCTGGCGCCACCACGCCATCGGAGAAATTCTCCGCCAGGCTTTCCAGGCCGGCGCGGGCCACACCGGGACCGTCCAGGCTGTCGGGATCGCGGCCGACGATGTGGGCAACGGCGCGGCGGCCGTCTGCCAGGCCGCGGTCGAGCCCGTCGGCCACCGCGGCCACATGGTCGTAGAGGCTGCGGAAGGCCAGCAGCACCGCCACCACCGCCAGCTCCAGCAGCCAGCCCAGCGGCAGCAGGGCGAAGCAGACCGCCAGTGCCGTGCCCAGGGCTGCCGCTCCGACGATGAAGCCGATCGCGGTTGCGGCCCCCAGCGCCAGGCGGCGGGCCGGCGGATCGGCCTCGCGGTTCAGCCTTGCGTCGGCGATGGCGATGGCGCGGCCCAGCCAGGTGACCGGATGGCCGATGCGGCCCCATGCCCAGGCCGGCTCGCCCAGCACGCCATCGAGGCTGAGCGCCAGCAGCAGCAAGGCGGCGTGGGAGACGGGCGGATCGAAGAGGAGCATCGGCACCGAAGGAGACAGGATCGAGACTGATCCCCGATCCCTGGGCGGATGTAAACCATAACCGGAGGCAGACTTTCGTCGCCGCCGTCGCTCACCCGAACCAGTCGATCGCCTGGCCGTGGGGATGGGTCCAGGCCACCGGCCGGCCGTCGACCGACAGCAGGAAGCGGTTGGCGTGGGCGGGCGGCGGCGCCTGGGCCGCGAGGTCCGGCATCACCGTCGGCGCCTCGTTGCAGATCCACACGGCCCCGCTGCGCGACACGGCCTCGGCGAAGCGCCGGCGATCCTCCGGCGCGCGTACATAGGCCAGCACGGCGGTGTGGTAGACCACGATGGTCGCCCCCGCCGGTGCTTCGGCCGCCAGCCCCTCCAGATCGCTGAGCAGATCGCCCGTCTCCACCCGCGGCGGATCGGCCGCGGCCACCGCCAAGGCCGCGCGCAACCGGGCCGCCCGCCCTTCCTGGCCCGGCCACACCAGGGTTTCCAGCCAGGCCCGGGCGTCCGCCGACCCCGCATCCAGCGGGTTGAGGTCGAGCCCCGCGCGCCACACCACCTGGGGCAACGCCGCGGGCACCGGCGTCGCGGCGTTGGCGGTGCAGGCAAACACCGGCGACTCGGGCGTCGGCGGGGCCAGCAGCCGCGCGCCGTAGCGGTAGCCGCAACGGTCCGGCAGCAGGCACAGGCCGGCCGAGGCCCCCACCTCGATCAGCGCCAGCGGGCCGGGCAGGCGCGCCAGTACCGGCAGCAGCACCGCACAGCGGGCCGGCTCGTTGGTCTGCGTGGTGCGGCTTGCCATCACCGCGGCGATGGCTTCGCCATGGCGGGCGACGGCGTGTCGCAGCTCTGCCCCGTCCGCCGGCACGCCGGCCACCCAGCGCACCGCGGCGAAGAACAGGTTGGGCTGGCGCCGCTCGTCCGGCAGGGCGGCAAGGAAGGCCAGCAGGCCGGCGTCTTCCGCCACCGCACAAGACAGGCGGACGTACAGCTCCGAGCTGCCGTCGGCCTCCTTGGCGAACCTGCGATAGCGCTCTGATATGGCGGTGTGGATCTCCACGTCGCTCCCTTCCCGGAACATGCCCTGCGGCTCGGGCATTTAGGTATCGGACCTGCGTTCGCCGCCGTCGCCCGCCACTGCCTTTGCGCGTATATCTAGCCGCCATCGACAACGTGCGGGTGATCGGCAAAGCCACCGCCACCTGCCCCTCCCATCTGGCCGGACGGCGCGAAACAGTCCAGATTGGGGAGCGATTCGGGACCACCGAGGAGAGACCGATGTCCAACGCCAAGGCCCCCGCCGCCAAGGTGGCAGCGAAGCCGGATCCGTCCGCCGCAGCGCCCGACGCCGCCCCTCCCGAAGCGACATCAGCCAAGCCGGCCGCCACGCCCAAGCCCGCCGCCGTGCCGGCAAAGTCGGCCCCTGCCGCAGCCCCTGCCGCATCGCCAGCCCCACCCCCCGCCCCATCGCCAGCCCCCCCCCCCGTGAAAGCCGAACAACCCGCCCCCCCCTCCCCCAAAGCCGCCCCCCACGCAGCGCCCCCCGCCCCCCCCGCC
>JAGQRL010000210.1 GCA_020425485.1 Rhodospirillaceae bacterium | reverse complement strand
GCCACCAGGATGGCCGGGAAGCTGAGCTGGAGGTCGACGAGGCGCATGATCACCGTTTCCACCCGGCCGCCGAAATAGGCGGCGACCAGGCCCAGCGACATGCCGATCAACATGGCGAACAGGCAGCTCAGCACGCCGACCGACAGGCTGATGCGCAGGCCATAGAGGATGGCGGAATACATGTCCCGGCCCTGGCTGTCGGTACCCAGCCAATGGGTCATGATGGCCTCGCCATGGGCGCCGCGCAGATCGACCTCCAGATCGAACGACCCGTCGAAGCCGCCCTCGCGCACCACTGCAAAGGCTGCCAGATCTTCCCCCGGCACTTCCCAGAAGCTGCGGAAGCTGTGCTTCTCGCCCACCGTCAGTTCCGCCCCGCGCGGCAGCCCGTCGATGCGCAGGCGGTCGATCTCCGCAAACGCCTCCGCCGGCTCGCCCGTCAGGCGGATCTCGATGCGTTCGGGATCGGCCACCGTCACCTCGGCGGTCACCGCGGTGAACGGGGCGTCGCCATTCAGCTCCAGCGACTGCACGCCGGGGGCCGCCGGATCGATGGGGATCTCGAAATCCTGGCGCGGCGGGTCGGCGCGTTCCACCGCCCCCGGCGGCAGCTCGCCCGCTTCGATGCGGATCTCGCTCAGGTCATAGGGGTTCTGGGGCGTGATGTAGGGCGCCAGCACCGCCGCCACGATGGTGACGATGAGCAGGACCAGCCCGAACACGGCGACGCGGCTTTCCGCGAAGTTGCGCGCCACCCGCACCAGCGGCGTTTCCGCCGTCAGCCGCCAGCGCCGCCCGTCCGGCGTGCGCTCCGGCGTCCGGTCCCCCAGGCCGGCCAGGGCGGGATCGTTGCCCAGCGTCTCGCTCATGACCCGACATCCGACAGGCGGACCCGCGGGTCGAAGATCGAATAGAGGATGTCCACCACCAGGTTGATGATGATGAACATGACGACGATCACGGTGAGGTAGGCGACGATCACCGGGCGATCGAGCACGAAGATGGAATCGATGATCAGCTTGCCCATGCCGGGCCAGGCGAACACGGTTTCGGTAACCACCGCGAAGGCGATCATCACCCCCAGCTCCAGGCCGATCACCGTGGTCACGGGGATCATGATGTTCTTCAGCACGTGCACGAACACCACCCGGCGTTCCGACAGGCCCTTGGCGCGGGCGAACTTCACGTAGTCCAGCCCGATCACCTCGCGCACGCTGGCGCGGGTCAGCCGGATCACCAGGGATGTCTTGAACAGGGCCAGGTTCACCGCCGGCAGGGCCAGGTGCCACAGCCCGTCCAGCGTCCAGATGCTGCTTTCGATGCCGAGGAAGACGGCCGTCTCCCCGCGCCCGCCCGCCGGCATCAGGTCCAGCATGACGGCGAAGATCATGATCAGCATCAGCCCCTGCCAGAAGTTGGGCAGGGAGAAGCCGAAGATGGAGCCGACCATGATGGAGCGGCCGGCGATCCCGTCCGGCTTCAGCCCGGCCCACAGACCGAGCGGGATGCCGAAGGTTATGGAGAGCAGCAGCGCCACCGCCGCCAGCTCCAGGGTGGCGGGCATGCGCTGCAAGATCAGCTCGATGGCCGGCTCGTGGTGGACGAAGGAGATGCCCAGCTCGCCATCGGCCAGGTTTTGCAGGAACCGCCAGTACTGTTCCCACAGCGGCAGGTCGAGCCCCAGCGAGCGCACGGCGCGCTCGTATTCCGCCTGGGTGGCATCCGGCGAGATGAGGATGTCGATGGGGTTGCCGATGGCGAAGACGCCGGCGAACACCAGCGTCGACATCACCGCCATCACCAGCAGCGACTGGAGGAGCCGGCGGATGACGAAAACGGTCATGGCCGCTCACATAGATCGGGTTGGCCGCAGCGCCCGCGCCTGCCGGGGTGCTGCCGGGGCCGGGACGGTGCGGCAGGTCGTGCCGCGCCCGTCCCGGTCCCCAACATGCGGGATCCCCCGCTACTCGATGGGCGTCACGCCGGTGGCCAGCGTGTACTCATCGGTGCGCGGTTCGTACTGCAGATCGGCCCGGGTGCCCCAGGTGTTCACCTGGAAGTGGGTCGGGATGATCGCGACCTGATCCATGGCGATCTCTGTGGCCTGGGCCAGCAGGGCGGCCCGCGCAGCGTCGTCCACCGTCTGCATCGCCTCGTCCACCAGGGCATCCACCTCCGCGTTGGAGAAGCGGCCGCGGTTGGCGCCGCCCAGACCGCGGTCGGGGTTGTTGGTGACGATCAGCGAGCGCAGCGGCGAGGACGCCTCGCCGGACCCGGCACCCCAGCCCACCAGCATCACGGAGAACTCCAGGTCCGACGCGCGGCCGAAATAGACCGACCGCGGCATGGTTTCCACCGAAGTCTCCAGGCCGATGCGGCTCCACATCTGGGCAATCGCCTGGGCGATGGCGGCATCGTTGATGTAGCGGTCATTGGGGCCGTGGATGGTCACCGCAAAGCCGTCGCCGTAGCCGGCTTCCTCCAGCAGCGCGCGGGCGCCGTCGGGATCGTAGTCCGGCACTTCGATGTTCTCCGACACCCCGAAGAAGCCTTCCGGCAGCAACTGGCCGGCGGGGATGGCGATGCCTTCCATCACGTCGTCGACGATGGCTTCGCGGTCGATGGCCATGCTGAGCGCCCGGCGCACGCGCACGTCGCGCAGCGGGTTCTCGATCTCGCCGCCGCCGATGGCGGTGACGTGGGGGCTGTGCTCGCGGTCGCTGTCGATGTGCAGGTAGATCACCCGGTTGGAGATGCCCTGCCACAGGTTGACGTCGTCGTTGTCCTCAAGCTGGGCGATGTCGGTGGTCGGCACCGAGGCGATCACGTCCACATCGCCCGCCAGCAGGGCCGCGACACGGGCGGCCGGCGAGGAAATCGGCCGGATGGTCACGGTGTCCCAGATCGGAGCACCACCCCAATAGTCGGCATTGGCTTCCAGCACGATGCGGTCGCCGGGCGTGTATTCCACCTGCCGGTAGGGGCCGGTGCCGATGGCGCATTCGCCGTCGTTGAAGCACTCGGTCGAGGCATCCTCGCCGATGTCGCTGCTGACGATGTAGATGGTGGACAGGCTGTTGGCCATCAGCGGGTACGGCGTTGCGGTGTGGAAGCGCACCGTGTAGTCGTCGACGATCTCCACCTCGGTGATGTCGGCGGTGTAGATGGCGAAGCTCGACGGGCTGTTGGGCACGTTGGGCACGCGCGCGATGGTGTAGGCCACGTCGGCGGCGGTGAACGGCGAGCCGTCGTGGAAGGTCACGCCTTCGCGCAGGCGGAATTCCCACACCGTGGGATCGTCGGTCGGCCCCCAGCTTTCCGCCAGGCCCGGCAGCAGCTCCTGGTTCGGCCCCTGGTTGATCAGGCGGTCGTAGATCTGCGCCATGATCTGATTGTTGTTGCCGGTGTTGTGGTAGTGCGGGTCCATGGCCGTCGCTTCCGAGGCGACCGCGATGGTCAGGTCCTCAGCGTGCGCCATGGCCGGTGCGAACATCGCCGCGGCAATCGCGGCGGCTGCCCATGCTTTACGTGGCATTGCCTGTCTCCCTGTTTTTCGTTGCGGGGGCCCTAGGATCCCCCTGGCGGCGGCCGGTGACCCGACACTCCTGCAAGGCAGGGTCTACTTCCGCTGCATAGCTCTTGTCCACCTGGGTGATTCCCGGCAACCCTGGGGGGCATTGAAAGTGTTAATTAACACAACCGGTTAGATGCCAAGCTGCGGCGGTTTTCCAGGTTTGGCCGGGTTTGGTTTTCACCTGCCGGTGAACATGCCATCTTTCTAGCAGCCTGCTGAAACCGCCCGCGCCCACCCGACCGTGATACGGACGTGTCCATGACCGCGCAGATCACCAGCCCGGAGATGCTGAGGCATCTGGTTGGCTTCCCCACCGTCAGCCGGATGTCCAACCTGGACCTGATCGGCTTCGTGGAAGGCTATCTGGCAGGGCTTGGCGTGGCCTCCCACCGGGTGGCCGACGAGACCGGGCAGAAGGCCAACCTGTTCGCCACCATCGGCCCGGCCGACACGCCGGGCGTCTGCCTGTCCGGCCACACCGATGTGGTGCCGGTGGACGGTCAGGCGTGGTCGGACGATCCCTTCGCCATGGTGGGCCGCGACGGCCGCCTTTACGGCCGCGGCACGGTGGACATGAAGGGCTTCGTGGCGACGGTGCTGGCGCTGGTGCCGGAAATGCTGGCGGCACCGCTGAAAACGCCGATCCACCTGGCCTTCTCCTACGACGAGGAGGTGGGCTGCCTGGGCGTGCGCCGGCTGATTGCCGCCCTGCCGGTGCGCCCGGCCATGTGCATCGTCGGCGAACCCACCGGCATGGCGCCGGTGATCGCCCACAAGGGCAAGCGCTCCTACCGGGTGGAGGTGACGGGGTTCGCCTGCCATTCCAGCCAGGCGCCGCGCGGTGTCAACGCCGTGGACTATGCAGCCGAACTGGTCTGCCACCTGCGCCGGCTGGCCGCCCGCCTGCGCAGCGACGGCCCCTTCGATGCCGGGTTTGACCCGCCCCACAGCACCGTCCACACCGGCACCTTCGCCGGCGGCACCGCACTCAACATCGTGCCGGACCGGGCGTCGCTGGAGTGGGAGATCCGCCACCTGCCCGACCACGATCCCGCGCCCATCGTGGCGGAGGTGGAGCGCCTGGCCCGCGAGGTGCTGGAGCCGGAGATGCGGGCGACAGCGCCGGATTGCGCCATCCGCTCCACCGAAATCATCAACTACCCCGGCTTTGCCGTGCCGGCCGATGCGCCGGTGGTGGCGCTGGCGCGCAACCTGTCGGGCGCCAACGCCACAGCCAAGGTGGCCTACGGCACCGAAGCCGGGCTGTTCCAGGCCGCCGGCATTCCCACCGTGGTGTGCGGCCCCGGCTCCATCGACCAGGCCCACAAGCCCGACGAATTCATCGCCCTCGACCAGATCGCCGCCTGCGAAACCTTCCTGCGCCGGCTCATCCGCCGCCTCAGCGACTAAGGACCGCCCCGATGCAACGCGTGCCCAACGACCACCCCGTGGAGCTGACCGCCCCGGACATCTCCATCTACCGCGAGGGCAACACGGGCGTGCCCTACTTCACCAGCTTCGACAGCGGCCGCGCCGGCCCCCATGTGGCGCTGACGGCACTGGTGCACGGCAACGAGCTGTGCGGCGCCATTGCGCTCGACCACCTGCTGCGCAGCGAGGTGCGGCCGCTGGCCGGCTGCCTGACCCTGGGCTTCATCAATACCGATGCGTACGAGGCCTTCGACCCGGCCGACCCCACCACCAGCCGCTTCGTCGACGAGGACTTCAACCGCCTGTGGTCGCCGGCCATCCTCGGCGGCACCCGGCAATCATGCGAGCTGACGCGGGCGCGGGAAATCTGGCCGCTGGTCGATACCGTCGACCACCTGCTCGACATCCACTCCATGCAGAACCGCACGCCGCCCCTGATGATGGCGGGACCGCTGGACAAGAACCTGGCGCTGGCGCGGGCCATCGCCACGCCCCACTTCGTCGTCCGCGATGCCGGCCACGCCGCCGGTCCGCGGCTGCGCGACTATGGCGGGTTCGCCGAAGCCTACTCCCCCAGGTCGGCGCTGCTGGTGGAATGCGGCCAGCACTGGGAAAGCGAGTCCGCCGCCGTCGCCATCGATGCCGCCTACCGCTTCCTGCTGCATTTCGGCCTGATCTCCAAGGAGATGGCCGAACCGCATCTGCGCCCGCTGCCCGCCACCCAGGCGGTGATCGCGGTGGACCGCGCGGTGACGGTGCAGACCGACGCGTTCGAGTTCGCCCAGGATTTCCGCGGGCTGGAAGTGCTGGCCGAAGGCGATCCCATCGGCATGGACGGCGATACGCCGGTTACCGCCCCCTATGACGATTGCGTGCTGATCATGCCCTCGCGGCGCCTGTGGCCAGGGCAGACGGCGGTACGGCTCGGCCGCATCGAACGCAAGGTGCCGACGGCGGTCGGCTAGAGGACTCTCAGGTCCGCCGCCACCGGCCTCAACGGCACACCTGGCACAGCCCGCGCATCTCCAGCACCCCTTCCTCCACCCGGAAGCCGGTGTCCGACCCGCAGCGCCGCACCATCTCCGCCACCAGCGGCGGATCATGGCGTTCGCGCACCACACCGCAGGTGCGGCAGATCAGGAAGATCGGGATCTCCGGGTGGCCCGGATGGTCGCAGGCGATGAAGGCATTCAGGCTGTCGATCCGGTGCACCCGGCCGTCCGCCACCAGGCGGTTGAGCGCGCGGTACACCTGGGGCGGCGCGCGCACCCCCTGGGGCCGCAGCGCATCCAGGATCTCGTAGGCCCGCATCGGCGCGTCGGCGTCATTCAGCAGGTCGAGCACGGCACGGTCGTTCTTGCCCAGGCGGCCGGGGCCGGCCCGGGTCATCGCGTGCTGCGTCGTTTGCGGACGGTCCGGCATGGCACTCTCCCCTCACCCGGCCTTCACCCGGCCGTTGCGATCCCGCCGTCCTGCCCGCAGCGCCCACACGGTGGCCAGCAGGAAGGCGATGAAGGCGGTGACCACGATGGTCGGCCCCGACGGCGTATCCAGATGCAGCGAGCCGAACAGCCCGCCCACCACCAGCAGCACGCCGAGGCCGGTGGCCATCGCCGCCATCTGCACCGGCCCGCGGGCGAACGGCCGCACCGTGGCCGCCGGGATGATCAGCAA
>JAGQRL010000209.1 GCA_020425485.1 Rhodospirillaceae bacterium | reverse complement strand
CCGGGCATGGGGCCGATCGGCGTGAAGGCGCATCTGGCGCCCTACCTGCCCCGCCACCCGGTGGTGGAGGACCAGGGGCCGCCGGGCGGCTTCGGCACCGTGTCGGCCGCCCCCTGGGGCTCCGCCGGCATCCTGCCGATCTCCTGGGCCTATATCCGCATGATGGGCGACGAGGGGCTGCGCGCCGCCACCTCCGCCGCGGTGCTGGCGGCCAACTACATCGCCCACCGCCTGGCGCCCCACTATCCCATTCTCTACACCGCGGAGAACGGGCTGGTGGCCCATGAGTGCATCGTCGACCTGCGCGGCCTCAAGCAGGACTCCGGCGTGACGGTGGACGACGTGGCCAAGCGGCTGATCGACTACGGCTTCCACGCCCCCACCATGTCGTGGCCGGTGGCCGGCACGCTGATGGTGGAGCCGACGGAAAGCGAACCGCTGGCCGAGCTGGACCGCTTCTGCAATGCCATGATCGCCATCCGCGGCGAGATCGCGGACATCGCCGAAGGCCGGGTGGATGTGGAGCAGAGTGCCTTGCGCCTGGCACCGCATACCGCGGCCGATCTGGCCGCCGACGACTGGGACCGGCCCTACAGCCGCGCCCAAGCGGTGTTCCCCGCCGGCGTCGATCCCGCAGCCAAGTACTGGCCGCCGGTGGGCCGCATCGATCAGGCCTATGGCGACCGCCACCTGGTGTGCAGTTGCCCGCCGCCCGATGCCTACGCGGAGGCGGCGGAATAGGCCGCGCCGGCCCCGCGGCAGCCTGGGGCGGACGATACGGACAGACCAGGCACGAGCAATGGCGCCGTCCCCGAAGGGACGGCTCCACGCTCGGAGTCGTCAGCGCTCACGGACCATGGCGGCGCCATTGCCGCGGGGATCCGCAAAGCGGTCGTCCGGGGTGGGTGAACCCTGCCGTTTCCGGCGTTACCTGGGGAATCGGGGTAAGCCTGCCTGAAGCTGCCCTAAGCTTGGGGTCGGCTCACCCACCCGCTGCTTAGTGCGTGGTCACACCGTTCGGCGGACCGGTCATGTCGGCCGGCGCGATGCCGCAGCCCGCCGGGCCGTTCATGTCGGCAGGCGCGATGCCGCAGCCGGCGGCGGACGCCTTGGAAAGCTCCACGCCGAAGTGCTGGCGGTACAGGTCCCGCGTCAGCTCCCACGATTCCGGGAGCATCTGTTCGGCCCACCATTCGGTGGTGTGCTGGGGGACGGAGCCGAAGAGCTTCAGGCAATCCTGCTCGAAACGGCCGTTTTCCAGGTGGATATGCAGGGCTTCATCTGCCGCCTTCGGCGGGACGAGCATCAAAGTGGGATACAATGCGTGGAGGGCGAGGAGTTGCTGGTACTGGATGACGGAAAATTCGGCATCCAAGCGGCTGAATCCCTTGGCGCACAGCGCCGAGGAGACATCGCTCAGATCGATCTGCGTGGTGGCGGCCAAAGCCTCCTTCGGGTTGACGTAGGACATGGTTGCGCTCCTGTCTGGCTGGGTGGTTGCGTCGTGGACGACAGGGGGTCGTCGAGCGGCGCCAGTTGAGCCAGCAGGCGCGCCAGGGCCGGGAGGCCAGCGCAGCCTGTCTTGGCGTAAACCTGAGACAGGGTGTTACGGGCGACCCCTTCGGAGAGCCCGAGGCGACGCGCAGCTTCCAGCACCGTGTCACCGGTGCCGACGGCCACGGCGAGGCGCGCCTCGGCGGGGGTCAGCTCGTAAAGATCGGAGAGCGTGTCGGGGTCGACGGCCGGCTGGCCGGTCGCCACCACCTGCAGCAGCAGGCAGCTCTCGGAGATGCGGCGCGAGCGCACCACCAAGCCGACATGGGTTTCATCGCCGCCCATCAGCATGGTCCGGTCGCGATCGGACTTGAGCAGGCGGGAGAAATTGGCCGGCGTGGTCGGGCTGGTGACATGCCCCTTCACGATGGACAGGTCCCGGCTCGCATGGGCCAGCTTCAGGAAGGCCGCATTGGCCTGCAGCAGATAGCCCGTGGAGGGGGACACGGTGGCCAGCGGGATCAGCCAGTTCTCGGCGATCCCCACCACGCTGTCCTGGGCCACCAGCCACGGGTCCTGCGCGAAGGTGCGGCGCTGGACCAGGAGGCCGGAGTCCACCCGGAAATGGGTGAGCGTGGAGACCACGCCGCCCTGGGCCCGCCGCGTTTCCGTACGGCAGGACCGTTCGAGGTGGGTTAGCTGTCGATCGATGAAGCGTTGCGGATCGCGGTACGCCGAAGGATCGGCGTAGATCCCCTGGCGAATGCACGACCGGATGATGTCTTCCGGCGTGGTCCGCCCGGGCCGCGGTTCGGCATAGGCCTGCAACTCGAAGAACCGGTCGTTGCCAAACACCAGCGTGTTGTCCGTCGCAAAGACGGCCAGGCTGTCGCCGGTTCTCTCGGCGGCCTGTTCGGCGATGGCGACAATGGCATCGGTTGTTACGGTCATGGCTTAGTTTCCCTTGCATGCATGCACATGGCAGGTGAGGGTCCGCACCCAATTTGGGTAATATAGTTTCGCGACGTGTGGGAACAGACCGGCACCAGAATATTCCTACACGACGCGAACCGCGACTCAGGAAGCGAGTACCGCGCAAGATCCCTGGGCGGATCCCGATTTGACGGTTTCCGGGCGAACCGCGCGGGTGTGGGCGCACGGGCCTTGTTCAACCCTGCCAGGGTGTTACCGTTGGCCGGACGGATAACGCAGAAGATCACGCAGACTTCAGGGAGGACGGCGATGGCGATGCCGCGATCGCTTCGCTGCGCAGCGATTCTGGGAACCCTGGCAACCCTCGGGTCGGCCGGGCCGGCCGCTGCCGTGACCATCACCATGAGCTGCAGCGCGCTCGGCACCGAGCTGGAGCTGTGCCGGGAGGGCGCGGAGGCCTGGGCGGCGGCCACCGGCAACGACGTGGAGCTGGTGTCCACCCCCAATTCCGCCACCGAACGCCTGGCGCTCTACCAGCAGATGCTGGCGTCGGGTGCCTCGGACATCGACGTGTTCGTGATCGACGTGATCTGGCCCGGCATCCTGGACAGCCACCTGGTCGACCTGTCGGACCTGGTACCGCAGGACGAGATCGACCAGCACTTCCCGGCCATTGTGGAGAACAACACGGTGGACGGCCGCCTGGTCGCCCTGCCCTGGTTCGTCGATGCCGGGCTGCTGTACTACCGGACCGACCTGCTGGACGCGTACGGCCAGGCGGTGCCGGAAACCTGGGCGGACCTTACGGTCGCCGCGGAGATCATCCAGGAGGGCGAACGCGCTGACGGCAACGCCCAGTTCTGGGGGTACGTGTTCCAGGCCAGCGCGTACGAGGGGCTGACCTGCAACGCGCTGGAATGGATCGATGCCTATGGCGGCGCCCTGATCGGCGACGATGGCCGCCCCACGGTCTATTCGCCCTTTTCCCAGGCGGCCCTGGAGCAGGCGGCGGAGTGGGTCGGCAGCACCTCGCCACCCGGCGTACTGAACTACACGGAGGAGGAAAGCCGCGGCGTCTGGCAGGCCGGCAACGCCGCCTTCATGCGCAACTGGCCCTATGCCTGGGCGCTTTCCCAGGGCGAGGACAGCCCGATCCGCGGGCTGGTGGGCGTGGCCGCCCTGCCCCGCGGCCACGGCGCCGAAGCCCGGCACACCGGCGTGCTCGGCGGGGCCCAGCTTGCCGTGTCGCGCTATTCGGAACACCCGGATGTGGCCGCCGATCTGGTGCGCTACCTGGCCGGCTACGACGAACAGAAGCGCCGCGCCATCGAAGGCTCGTTCAACCCCACCATCATCGCACTCTACGAAGACGCCGAGGTGCTGGCCGCCAACCCCTTCTTCGGCGAGTTGCTGGACACCTTCACCAACGCCGTGGCGCGGCCCTCGCGCATCACCGGCGACCGCTACAACGAGGTCAGCTCGGCCTTTTTCAGCGCCGTCCACTCCGTGCTGTCGGGCGAGGCGCAGGCGGCCCAGGCCCTGGAGGATCTTGAGGCCGATCTCAACCGCATGAGCCGCGGCGGGCGGTGGTAGGCTGGTGGTAGCCGGGGGCGGCACCGCACCTGACGTGGCCGGTGGCGCGGCCGAGGCCGGTATGACCGGGGCCCGGCCCTCCGCCCACCCCTCTGCCCAACCCTCCACCCACCAGCGCGCCCGGGTGCGCCGGGCGTGGCTGTTCCTCGCCCCCATGCTGGTGGTGCTGGCTCTGGTGGCCGGCTGGCCCCTGGCGCGCACGGTGGCGCTCAGCCTCACCGACGCCACGCTGAACACGCTGGGCGAGGCCCAGTTTGTCGGCCTTGCCAACTATCTGGCCTACGGCCCGCCGCTGGATGCCTACGACCCGGAAGCCGGCGCCTACTACCTCTACGACGCCGAGCACGACCGCTATTTCGTGCTGGATGCGGAAACCGGCCAACTGACCGACGAGACCGACCGCGATCACCTGATCGTCTACGACCGCGTGGACGGCACTTATGTGAACGCCGAAACCGGCGCGCCGGCACCGGGCATCGCCGATCCGCTGTTCCAATGGTCCGGCGTGCTGGCCGATCCACTGTGGTGGCGTTCGGTCCTCAACACCCTGGTGTTCGCCGTTGCCTCGGTGTCGCTGGAGGTGATCCTCGGCGTCGCCATCGCCCTGGCGCTCGATGCCGGGTTTCGCGCCCGCGGGCTGCTGCGCGCCGCGGTGCTGATCCCCTGGGCCATTCCCACCGTGGTGTCGGCCAAGATGTGGGGCTGGATGTACCACGACAGCTTCGGGGTGCTGAACGACATCCTGCTCGGCCTCGGCCTCATCTCCGAGGGCCTGGCCTGGACCGCCGATCCCCACCTGGCGATGGCGGCGGTGGTGTTCGTGGATGTGTGGAAGACCACGCCGTTCCTGGCGCTGCTGGTGCTGGCGGCCCTGCAGATGCTGCCCGGCGA
>JAGQRL010000208.1:2725-15214 GCA_020425485.1 Rhodospirillaceae bacterium | reverse complement strand
TGGAACAGGGTGTCGGCGGGATAGGGCCCGCTCACCTGGCTGTGCCGCTCGCCCTGCAGGGCGGCGATGGCGGGAACGATCACCTCGCGGTCTTCCTGGCCCATGCTGCCGGCTTCCCCGGCATGGGGGTTGAGCCCGGCCACGGCCAGCCGCGGCATCGGGCAGCCGAAATCGTGGACCAGCGATGTCAGGACGATGCGGCCCACCGTGACCAGCCGGTCCACCGTCAGTGCTGCCGGCACGTCGGCCAGCGGGATGTGGACGGTGGCCGGCACCACGCGCAGGCCCTCGATGGCCAGCATCATCACCGGGGTTACATCGCCGCCGGCCAGGTCCGCCAGGTATTCGGTGTGGCCGGGGTGCTGGAAGCCCGCCTCGTAGAGCGCCTTTTTCTGGATCGGGTTGGTCACCACCGCAGCGCAGGTGCCGGCGCGCGCCAGCGCCACCGCCCGGTCGATGCTCTCCAGCACCGCCGCGGCGGTGGCCGGCGAGGGCCGGCCGGGCTCGGCATCCACCGGCGTGCGCAGCGCCAGCACCGGCAGCCCTTCGGAAAAGCGGGCGGGGGCGTGTTCGGGCCGGGGGATTTCCACGATCGGCACCGCCCAGCCCAGGCTGGCAGCGAGGCGGCGCAGCCTTCCGGGATCGTCCAGCACGGCGAAGCTGACGCCCGGCGGCAGTTCGGCCCGGCGCAGCCAGGCGGCGAGCGACAGCTCCCCGCCGATCCCCGCCGGCTCGCCCATGGTCAGCGCCAGCGGCGGCGGGCCGGCGGGCGAGGCGTGGGCGGGCACTTTGGGAACGCCGGTCATGGCGTGGCGGGCTCCAGGCTCGGGGGCGTGGACGTCACTGCACGCGGATATCCACCATGGCATCGCGCCGGAGGTCGCGCAGGTAGCGCTGCTGGGCCAGGTTGATCCGCTCTTCCAACAGATTGTTCAGGATCTGGTCCAGCGTCGCCCGGTCGGCCGGCGTGCGCTCGCAGACCATGAAGATGCCGAGGCCGCCCGGCGTGCGGATCAGGCCGCTGGGTTCGCCGACGTCCAGGCTGTTGAGCAGGTTGGTCAGGTCTTCGGCCAGCGAGCCGATGCGCACCGGGTCGCTGGAGACCGGCGGCGCGCCCAGCGCCTCGGCCTGCTGCTGCAGGGCATCGCAGCCCTCGATCCCGGAGGTCGCCTGCTCCAGGCGATAGGCGGCCGCGGCCAGCGCCTGCTGGGTCGGCGGGTCGACGGGGATGATCAGGCGGCCGAGCACGACCAGGTCGTCGTCCGCCGTCGGGGTGTTGGCCAGGCGCTGGTCGCGCAGCAGCACGATGTGGTAGCCGCCGGCGGTGCGCACCGGATCGGACACCTCGCCGACGCCCAGCGTCTCCACGGTCGACCGCAGGTCGTCATCGAGCTGGGCGCCGAGCACCCACCCCATATTGCCGCCGTCGGTCGCACCGACGCCGTCGCTGAACTGGCTGGCGATGGCCCGGAACGAGCCGCCGCCGCGCAGTTCGTCCACCAGCGACTGGGCGAGGTCGCGGACCTCGCCTTCCTCCGACGGGCTATCGACCGTGAGGAAGATGTCCGACAGCAGGAATTCCGGCTCGCCCTCGACCTGCTCGATGCGGCTCAGCACGTCGCGCGCCGCTTCCTCCGTCACGTCCACCTGGGGGACGACCCGCCGCTGCACGAAGCCGCGCCAGGTCAGGGTGGCGCGGATCTGGTCGTGCAGCGTGCTCAGCGGCACGTCGTGCTGGCGCAACAGGGCCTCGAAGGTCTCGGTGCTCATGTTGTTGTTGGAGGCGATCACGCCCATGGCTTCGGCGATATCGTCGTCGGAAACCTGGATGCCGGCATCTTCGCCGGCCTGAAGCTGAAGCTGCTCGTCGACCAGGCTGTCCAGCACCTGCGGGCGCAGCCGCTGCACGCTTTCATCGGTGGTGGGCAGGCCGGATGCCAGCAGGGCCAGGCGCATGCGGTCTTCCACCGCGGAGTAGGTGATGACCCGGTCGTTCACCACGGCGGCGACGCCGTCCAGCATCTGCGCCTGGGGCTGCTGCTGGGCGGCCGCCGGGCGACCTGCACCGAAGGCCAGGGCCAGGGCGAGGACCAGGCCGGCCAGGGCGATTGCGGGCGGGGTGCGCGGGTGACGATGACGATACGTCGGCATGGCGACCCTATCCTATCCGTCTTCGAGGTGGAGCAGCAGGGCAAGCCCGATGAGGCCGCTGAGGATCGGCGGCGACCAGGCCGCCAGGGCAACCGGGGCGGCCGCAGCCAACCCCAAGGCGTAGCTGACATCTGTCAGCACGAAAAAGGCAAAACTGGTGAGGGTGCCGAGCGCCACCATCACCAGGGTGCCGCCGCGCCGGCTCAGGCGCAGGGTGAAGGCGGCGGCGTAGAGCACCATCGACACCATCATCAGCGGCTGGGCGAGCAGCGATTGCAGGTGCAGCCGGTGGGGCAGGGAGGAGAAGCCGGTATCCTCCAGCGTGGCGATGAATTGCGGCAGCTCCCAAACCGATTGGGCGCGCGGGTCGGCGTAGCTGTCCTGGATCGACGCCATGGTCAGGTTGGTTGGCAGGGTGTAGCGGTCCCAGTGCTCCGGGGCCGCGTTGATCATGCTGACGGTGACATCGCGGAATGCCCAGTGCCCATCTTCCAGAACCGCCTGGGCGCTGTCCACCCGGCCTTCGAAGTCACCGTTCTCGTCGAACAGGAAGACGATGGCCTGGTTGAAGGTGGAGGCCGGCACGTCGATGGACTGGGCGCGCACGATGGCGGTGCTGCCATCCTGGGACTGCCGGAACCACAGCCCGCTGCGCGACAACAGGAAGATCCGCGTCTCGCCACCGAGATATTGGGCGGACATGTCCTGAAACCGGTCGTACATGGCGGTACTGACCGGATTATACACCGCGATCTTGAAGATCCCGATCAGCAGGGCTGCCAGCACCACCGGGAACAGGAAGCGCCACACCGAAATGCCGCTGGCCCGCGCCACCACCAGCTCGCGGCTGCGGGTGAGCCGCCAGAAGGCGAGCATCGCCCCGAACAGCACGGCGAACTGGAACATCAGCTCGATCGGCTGGGGCACCGCCAGGGCCGACAGCAGCAGGGCGGTCTGCAGCGTCACGTCGTCCACGTCGGCCGTCCGCCGCAGCATCTCGATGAATTCCATGAGGAACGCGACGCAGATCAGCACGGCGAGCGTGACCGCGAACCACATCAGGTAGTGGCGCATCACATAGCGGTCGAAGGTGGCGAAGCCGAGGGTCATGGCGCCGGCGGTGTCTGGGTCAATCGAGCGGTCCTTGGCGCTGTCGGCCTGGTCTGGCAGTGTTGGCAGCCCGGCGGCCACGGACGTCGCCCTGTCCTATAGCAGCGGGTCGGTGGCGGCGCCAAGGCGACCGTCCGGCCAGTTGGCGCGGCCCCTGCCGGCCACGACCGGTCTCCCACCGGGTTGGCGTTTGTTGCACGAAAGCGAGCGGATTGACCATGGAAGTGAAGTTCATCGAGCCGAGCGTTCCGAGCGGCGGTGTCTGGGTGGTCGGTGCATTGGCGGACAAGGCCCTGACGCCGGCCGCAGCCGATGCCGACCGGATGACCGGCGGTGCGGTGAGCCGCGCGCTGGCCGCTGCCGGCCGTTTCACCGGCGCGCGCGAGGAGTTGGTGCACCTGCCCGCACCGGGGGGCGTGGCGGTGTCGCGCCTCGTCATCGTCGGCCTGGGCGATCCCGCCAAGCTGACCGCAGCAGCGCTGGAACGCATCGGCGGCACCCTGTTCGCCGCCATCGATGCCACCGGCGAAGCCGCCGCCAGCCTGCACCTGGATGGGCTTGGCGCCTGCCCGCTGGACGATGCGGCGGTTGCCGCGGCGCTCGCTACCGGCCTGCGCCTGCGCAGCTACCGGTTCGACAAGTACAAGACCCGCCAGAAGCCCGACCAGGCGCCCGCCCTCGCCACGGTGGCCATCGCCACCACCAGCCCGGCGCGCGCACGCGCCGCCTTCGAGCCGTCGGACCGGGTGGTCGACGGGGTGTTCCTCGCCCGCGATCTGGTGAGCGAGCCGGCCAACACGCTCTACCCCGTCAGCTTTGCCGAACGCTGCCTGGAGCTGGCGGAAAGCGGGCTGGACGTGGAGGTGCTGAGCGAAGGCCAGCTTGCCGAGCTGGGCATGGGGGCGCTGCTCGGCGTCGGCCAGGGCAGTGCCCGGGAAAGCCGCGTGGTGGCGCTGACCTGGCGCGGCACGGACGAAGAGCAGGCGCCGATCTGCCTGGTGGGCAAGGGCGTGACCTTCGACACCGGCGGCATCTCCATCAAGCCGGCGGCCGGCATGGAGGACATGAAGTGGGACATGGGCGGCGCTGCCGCCGTGGTCGGCACCATGCTGGCGCTGGCCGGGCGCAAGGCGAAAACCCATGTGGTGGGGCTGATCGGCCTGGTGGAGAACATGCCGGGCGGCAACGCCCAGCGGCCGGGCGACGTCGTCACCTCCATGTCCGGCCAGACCATCGAAGTGATCAACACCGATGCCGAAGGCCGGCTGGTGCTGGCCGATGTGCTGTGGCACGCCCAGCAGGCCTACAAGCCGCGCCTGGTGATCGATCTCGCCACCTTGACCGGGGCGGTGATCGTGGCGCTGGGCCAGGAATATGCCGGCGTCTACGCCACCGACGACGAACTGGCCGACCGCTTGGCCACGGCCAGCAAGGCGACCGGCGAGAAGCTGTGGCGGATGCCGCTGGACGATGCCTTCGACAAGGAGATCGACAGCCTGATCGCCGACATGAAGAACGTCGCCGGCAACCGCTGGGGCGGCTCGATCATCGGCGCCCAGTTCCTCAAGCGCTTCGTCGATGCCGCCGTGCCGTGGGCGCATATCGATATCGCCGGGGTGACCTGGACCAACAAGGGCGGGCCGACCACGCCGAAGGGCGGTGTGGGCTTCGGCGTGCGCCTGCTGGACCGGCTGGTCGCCTCCTACGAAGGCTGACGCGCGAGGCGTCGGCCGGGAGAGCTTTGGGGGAAACCGTGGGGGAGGCGGTGGCCGAGGCGCGCTTCTATCACCTGTTGCGGGTTCCCCTGGAACGCGCCCTGCCGCAGCTTCTGGAACGCTGCTTGGCGCGCCAGTGGCGGGCGGCGGTGCGCCTGGGCTCGGCCGAACGGGTGGCGGCCCTCGACCAGCACCTGTGGACCTATGGCGAGCGCAGCTTCCTGCCCCACGGCACGGTGCGCGACGGCGATGCCGAGTTGCAGCCGATCTGGCTGACCGACGGGGACGATGTGCCCAACGGCGCCACCGTGCTGTTCCTCGCCGACGGGGCGGAGGCGGAGGACACCGCACCGTTCGATCTGGTGTGCGACCTGTTCGACGGCAACGACCCCGAAGCGGTGGCGGCAGCACGGGAGCGCTGGAAGCGCCTGCGCGAGGCCGGGCTGACGCTGACCTACTGGCGCCAGCAGGCGGACGGCACCTGGAGCGAAGAGGCCCGCCACGACCCCAAGGCGCCGGAGTAGGCAAGCGGCCCGGACCCGACTCCGCCGAAGGCGAAAGACCCCTCAGTAGTCGAGGCTCAGTAGTCGAAGCGGATCTCCGTGGCCGCCGGGCAGCCGCTGCCCTGGGAGGGCGCGGTGGCGGCGCTGTCTTCGCCCAGGGTCACGGCGACATCCTCGAAATCGGGCGGCAGCAGCCCCGGGTCGCAATCGTTCATGAAGGCGTATTCCTCGCTGGGAATGCCGAGGAAGCGTTCCAGCTCGTGGTCGGAGTTCTCGTCGTGCAGGGCGAGCGCTGCATAGCGCCCCGGCGGCAGCTCGAATTCGAAGGTCGAGGTGGACCCACCGACCGGCTGGCAGCGGCTGGCGGCCCGCCGGTCTCGCTCCAGGAAGTCGTCGGCACTGGCCCACACGGCGGCACAGATCAGGCCGCCGCGCCGCGCCTCGATGCCGGTGACGGTAACCGTCAGGGTGGCCGCGGATGCAGCCCCCGAGGCGAGGGCCAAACCAAGCACAAGCACCGCACGCAGCATCTGAAACCGTCCCATTCCTGTTGGCGTTGGCTCTGCCGGATCAGGCGTCCGCCGCTTCGGCTTCCGCCGCGTCCAGCTCCTCATGGGCGGCCAGCCAGCGGTGTTCCTGGTCTTCGATATCCTTGTCGATGCGGCCGAGCTTGATCTGCAGCTCCGCCACCTTGGCGCCGTCGCCGTCGTAAAGCGCCGGATCGGCCATCTTGCGCTCGATGTCGGCGCGCGCAGCGTTCAGCTTGGCGATGTGGCGCTCGGCATCGGCCACCTTGCGCTTCAGCGGCGCCAGGGCGGCGCGCGCTTCCGCCGCCACCCTCCGGCGATCGCGCTTGGAGGGCGCATCGGCGCCGCTGCTGCGCTCGCCCGCATCCTTGCGGCCGGCCGCCTCGCGCCGCCGCTGGTCGGCCAGCAGGCGGCGGTAATCGTCGAGGTCGCCGTCGTACGGCCGGCAGGTGCCGTCGGTCACCAGCCACAGCCGGTCGGCCATGGTTTCCACCAGATGGGGATCGTGGGAAATCACGATCACCGCTCCCTCGTAAGTCGCGATCGCCTGCACCAGTGCCTGGCGGCTGTCCACGTCCAGGTGGTTGGTGGGCTCGTCCAGCAGCAGGATCTGCGGCTTTTCCCGCGTAATTAGGGCAAGCAGCAGGCGCGATTTCTCGCCGCCGGACAGCGAGGCGATGCGCGTATCGGCATGGCGGCCGCTGAAGCCGAAGCGGCCGAGGTGGTCGCGCAGCGCCTGTTCGGTCGCCATGGGCTGCCACACGGCGGCTTCCTCCAGGGCGGTGCGGGCGGGCACCAGCTCGTCGGTCTGGTGCTGGGCGAAGTAGCCGATGCGCAGCTTGGAGCTTTTGCGCACGGTGCCGCCCATGGGCTTCAGCCGGTCGGCCAGCAGCTTCACCAGGGTGGACTTGCCGTTGCCGTTGGCGCCCAGCAGGGCGATGCGGTCGTCGTCGTCGATACGCAGGTCCAGGTTGCGCAGCACCACCCGGTCGCCATAGCCGGCCATGGCGCCGTCCAGCGTGATCAGCGGCGGCGACAGGGGCTCGGGGGCGGGAAACTCAAAGCGGATCTCGCGGTCGTGCAGCACCTGGGGCACCGGCTCCATGCGCTCCAGCGCCTTCAGCCGGCTCTGCGCCTGGCGGGCTTTGGAGGCCTTGTAGCGGAAGCGCTCCACGAAGGCCTGCATATGGGCGCGCTGGGCCGCCTGCTTGGCCGCCTGGGCCGCCTGATGGGCGATGCGGGCGTTGCGCACCTTCTCGAACGTGTCGTAGCCGCCGCCATAGACGTCGATGCGGCCGTGGTCGACATGCACGGTGGTGTTGGCCACCCGGTTGAGCAGGCCGCGGTCGTGGCTGACGACGATCAGCGTGTGGGGGTAGGCGCGCAGATGCGCTTCCAGCCACAGGGCGGCTTCCAGATCGAGATGGTTGGTCGGCTCGTCGAGCAGCAGCAGGTCGGGCTGGCGGAACAGCACGGCGGCCAGGGCCACGCGCATGCGCATGCCGCCGGACAGCGATCCGCAAGGCTGCTGCTGGGCGGCCTCATCGAACCCCAGCCCGGCGAGGATGGCGGCCGCCCGCGCCGGGGCGGCATGGGCGCCGATGTCGGAAAGGCGCGTGTGCATTTCGCCCAGCAGGTGGCCGTCCGTCTCCGTTTCCACCGCCGCCATCAGGTGGGCGCGCTCGGTATCCGCGGCCAGCACGGTGTCCACCAGCGTCGCTGACCCGCCGGGCGCTTCCTGGGCCACCGTGCCGGTGCGCCAGCGCGTGGGCATGGAAATGGTGCCGGCGTCGGGCTCCAGTTCGCCGGCGATCAGGCGCAGCAGCGTCGTCTTGCCGGCACCGTTGGGGCCCACCAGCCCGACCCGCTGGCCGGCCGACACCGCAGCCGTGGCGCCGGAGAAGATCTCTCGGCTGCCGTAGCGGAACACCAGGTCGTTGATCTGGAGCATGGGGATCGCGGTCTCTGGGTGGTAGGGCAGCAGACATTGGCGTGACGCGAGCGGTTGCCGCCGCCATGGCCTGCGTCTATAACGCCGCGCGCACGCTCTGACCACGATCCCGCCACACTTTCCGAGGCACCCCCATGGCCATCGAACGCACGCTGTCGATCATCAAGCCCGACGCCACACGCCGGAACCTCACCGGTAAGATCAACGCACGGTTCGAGGAGGCCGGGCTGCGGATCATCGCGCAACGGCGGATTCAACTGAGCCGCCTGCAGGCCGAGAAGTTCTACGAAGTGCATTCCGAGCGGCCGTTCTTCAACGACCTCTGCGATTTCATGACCTCCGGTCCGGTGGTGGTTCAGGTGCTGGAAGGCGAAGACGCCATCGCCCACAACCGCCAGATCATGGGCAACACCAACCCGGCCAACGCCGATGCGGGCACCATCCGCAAGGACTTCGGGGAATCCATCGAAGCCAACTCGGTGCACGGCTCCGACAGCCCGGAAAACGCCCACCGCGAAGTGTACTTCTTCTTCTGCGACTGCGATCTGGTGGGTTAGCCCGCCAAGCATGCCGCTCGGCCGCGGTGCGCCCTCTGGCGCATCGCCGCCGGCCCCATCGATCTGGTAGCGACTGAAGACCCGCCGGATACCGGCGCGGGACCTTTCGGCAGGCCCTAGAGCAGGGTCAACGCCATCAAGATCAGCACGAGGGCGATCGCCACGATGGCCCGGGTGCTCCAACGCAGGAAGACCGACAACGTTTCCGCCCGGCTGGCCGCCAGGTCGTCGTTATCCTGGCCATCTTGATCCACACCCATGGCACTCATCACCTTCTCAAGCACGTGCTTTTGGCCAAGTGGGTTTAACCGGCCGCGACAATCTTGACAAGATATCCTGGCGGTTCGCTCCCGTCCTATGGCGTGTGGCTTGTCGAGCACACCTGTTGTCCTGCGGCCGATCAGCGAAGCCGCCCTCCCGGACCTAGACCATTGTTCCAGTATTGCTGCAATTGATTATCATTGACGATGTTGACCTTACAAAATTACCAATGATGCAATATGAACTATCATCAAGCAGATCATCTAAATTTCTCATCCTGATGATTTGACAGTCTGCAAGGCCGATTCATTGAGGGATTTCTTTGGGAACTCGCCAAATCATCATCATACCATAGTATATGTCGGGAAAATCGATAATACTGTAAAGTTAACTGCAGAATTGAAATGTTAACTAATGCGGCCTCTTTTGGCCGTTGTTCCAGAGAGGTCATCCCCTTATAATCGTAGGGACTTTCCGGCTTGCTGCGAAGGGGGAAATGTTAGGGCGTAAAGTAGTGGTCGCTCGGCAACTCTACACCTGAGGATTGCTGAGCCACGCCTCCGCTGCGGGCACGTCGCCATAGCGCACGCAGCCGTTTTCCAGCCGCACCCGGCCGGATGCCAGCCACCCCAGTGCCGCCGGGTAGCAGCGATGCTCCACCGTCAACACGCGGGCGGCCAGGCGCTCCTCGTCGTCGTCGGGCAGCACCGGCACCACGCCCTGCACGATCACCGGGCCGGCATCCAGGTCGGCGGTGACGAAGTGCACCGAACAGCCGCTCACCCGCACGCCGGCATCGAGCACCTGGCGGTGCACGTCGAGCCCCTTGAAGGCGGGCAGCAGGGAAGGGTGGATGTTGAGCATGCGGCCTTCCCAGTCCGCGACGATGCGGGGGCCGAGCAGCCGCATGAACCCGGCCAGGCAAACCAGCGAGATGCCGTAGGACTCCAGCAGCTCGTGCAAGGCGGCATCGAAGGCAGCCCGGCTGGGAAAGTCGCGGTGGGGCAGCACGCAGGTGGCGATGCCGGCCTGTTCGGCGCGCGCCAGCCCGGCGGCACCGGCGACGTTGGAGACCACCAGGGCCGGGTCCGCCGGATAGGCCGGATCGGCGGCCGCATCGATCAGCGCCTGCAGGTTGCTGCCGCGGCCGCTGATCAGCACCGCCGTCCTTACCCGGCCCATGCCGCCTCCATGCCGGAAACCTTGACCCGCGGCTCGCCGTCTGCAGCGCCGGCCACCCGGCCGATCATGCACGCAGGCGTGCCCGCCGCAGCGAAGGCTTCGGCCACCCGGTCGGCCACCCCGGCGCGCACCACCGCCACCATGCCGATGCCGCAGTTGAAGGTGCGCAGGAGGTCGGTGGGCGAAAGGGCGGCACTGTCGCGCAGCCAGGCGAACACCGGCGGCAGCGCCCAGGTGGACGCATCCAGCACCACGCCCAGCCCCGCCGGCAGCACCCGCGGGATGTTGTCCAGCAGGCCGCCGCCGGTGATGTGGGCCAGCGCGCGTACGCCGTCCGCCTCACAGGCGATGGCCGCCAGGCAGGCCCGCACGTACAGGCGGGTGGGCTCCAGCAAGGCCTGGCCGAGCGGCAGGGCGGGGGCGAAGGGGGCCGGGGCATCCCACCCCAGACCAAGGTCGGCCACCACCCGGCGCACCAGCGAAAAGCCGTTGGAGTGCACGCCGGAGGAGGCGAGGCCGAGCACAATGTCGCCCGCCGCCACCTTGGTGCCGGTGAGCAGCCGCTCGCGCTCCACCGCACCCACGGCGAAACCGGCGAGGTCGAAGTCTCCATCGGCATAGAGGCCGGGCAGCTCCGCCGTTTCGCCGCCGATCAGCGCACAGCCGGCCTCTCGGCAGCCGGCGGCGATGCCGGCGATCACCTGTTCCGCGGCCGCCGGGTCCAGCCGTCCGGTGCCGAAATAGTCGAGGAAGAACAGCGGCTCGGCGCCCTGGACCACGAGGTCGTTGACGCACATGGCCACCAGATCGATGCCGATGGTGTCGTAGCGCCCGGTTTCGATGGCGATCTTCAGCTTGGTGCCGACGCCGTCGGTGCCCGCCACCAGGATGGGGTCGCGGTAGCCGGCCGCCGCGGGATCGAACAGGGCGCCGAAGCCGCCGAGCCCGCCCAGGGTGCCCGGACGGTCGGTTGCCCGCGCCAGCGGCCCCAGCTTGCCGACCAGGCGGTCGGCCGCGTCGATATCGACGCCGGCACGCCGGTACGCTTCGGACATGGACGCGTCTCCTCCTCCGCCCCGGTGCGCGCCCGGACGGGGCGGCGCTGTGGCCGTGACGGGGTATTTCGTGGGCACGCCCCCGCCACCGTGGCCGCCGGGGACGCCCATCAGCTATAACAACCCCACCGGGACGTTCAATCGGTGTGTGCCTTATGACCCGACGCCCTATGGTTTTCCCCCGTGCCACGCTTGCCGGCGTGGCCTGTCTGCTGGTCCTGCTGGCCGTACTCGTGCCGGGCCGGGCCGACGCCCAGACGCGGCTGGACGAGTACATCGTCACCGGCGTGGAGGTGGACGTGACCGCCCAGACGGCCGCCGCCGCCCGCGACCGCGCCTTCCTCGACGGCCAGCGCCAGGCCCTGGCGCTGCTGGTGGCGCGCCAGGCCAATCTGTCCGGTCCGTGGGATACCTCCGCACTGACCGACGACCAGATCTCCCGCATGGTCCAGGGCTTCCAGGTGGACAGCGAGACGGCCGGCGCCGGCCGCTACCGCGCCAGCCTGACCTACATCTTCCAGCCCTCCCCGATTCGCCAACTGCTTTCGCAATCGGCGCTGCAGCCGGAAATTCCGGTGAGCGGCCCGGTGGAGCGCTTGCCCATGGCCAGCGGCCCGGTGGTGGTGCTGCCGGTGCTGAGCGGGGCTTCCGGCGACCAGCTTTGGGACAGCCCCAATCCGTGGCGCGAGGCTTGGCTGAACCTGGATCCCGGCGTTTTGGGGGCGGACATCATCGTGCCCTTCGGCGACCTGCAGGACATCACGGCGGTGTCGACCGGGCAGGCCACCGGCGGCGACACCGCGGCCTTGCAGGCGATTGCGGACATCTACGGCGCCGGCGAAACCGTGGTGGCGGTGGCGGAACCGGCTGCCCAGGGCGGCCTTTCGGTGATCCTCACGCGCTACGGCAGCTATGGCTCGGTGCCGCCGGTGCTGGTGACGGTGGGCGGATCCGGCGGCGCGCCGGACTATGCCGCCGCGGCCACGCGCGCGGTGGAGGTGATCGGCCAGTTGCCCGCATCGGGCGGCACCGGGATCGGCACCGGCCCCGGGACCGGCATCGGCCAGCTTCCGGGCGGCACCGGCGGGGTTACGCCGCCACAAGTCACGCCGGACGGGCCGCTCAGCTCCATCGTCGTGCTGGTGCCGCTGCGGGTGCAGGCGGACTGGTTCCAGACCTGGCGGCGCCTGCAAGGCAATCCGCGGATCGCCAGCGCCGACGTGGTGAGCATGTCGGCCAACGAGGTGATCGTGGAAATCAGCTTCTACGGCGGGCCGGAAGATCTGCGCTACGCTCTCACCCAGCAGGGCCTGCGCCTGGAGCTGGACGGCAACACGCCGATCCTGCGCCGGGCGGAGGACGCCACCGTGCTGCAGTGACCGAGTGACCGGCCGATGAGCGAACCGCCCCCCAGCCCGATGGGCGAGACCCCGGCAGACGGCGCGGTTGCCGCCGCTGCCGCCGGCCAGCCCCCGGC
>JAGQRL010000208.1:0-2643 GCA_020425485.1 Rhodospirillaceae bacterium | reverse complement strand
GGCGTGCTGCTGCTGCTGTGGCTGCTCAGCAGCATCCTGGCGCCGTTCGTCGCCGGCATCATCATCGCCTACATCCTCGATCCCCTGGTCAGCTACCTGGAACGCCGCAAGGTGCGGCGGTGGATCGGCTCGCTGGTGCTGATCTGCGCGGTGGCGCTCATCTTGCTGGTGATCACGGTCATCCTGATGCCGGTGATCATCAACCAGCTCATCGGCCTGTTGCAGGCGCTGCCGGGCTATTTCGAGCAGCTCCACCACTTCCTGGTGGAGAACCTGGAGCGGGCCGGGCCGGCGCTGCAGTTCCTCGGCGTGGAGGATGTCGGCGCCTATCTCGGCCAGAACGCCGGGCGCGCGGTGTCGTGGCTGGGCGGGCTGGCCGGCGGCGTGCTGCAAAGCGGGCTGGCGCTGATCGACCTGGTGGCCCTCATCGCGCTGACGCCGGTGGTCGCCTACTACTTCCTGAAGGACTGGGACCGGCTGGTGGAAGGCGTGGATTCGCTGGTGCCGGTGCCCAACCGGGAAACCGTGCGCACGCTGGCCACCCGCATCAACCGCACGCTGGCCAACTTCCTGCGCGGCCAGGCATCGGTGTGCCTGATCCTCGGCTCCTTCTACGCCATCGCCCTGGGGATCGCCGGGCTGGACTTCGGGCTGCTGGTGGGCTTCGGCGCCGGGGTGATTTCCTTCATCCCCTATCTCGGCTCGATCCTCGGGCTGCTCACCTCGGTGGGCATCGCCATCGGCCAGTACGAAGGCTGGCTGATGCCCGGCGTCATCCTCGGCATCTTCCTGGTCGGCCAGGCGGTGGAAGGCAACATCCTGACGCCGAAGCTGGTGGGCGACTCGGTGGAGCTGAACCCGGTCTGGGTGATGTTCGCACTGCTCGCGGGTGGCGCCTTCCTCGGCTTTGCCGGGCTGATGCTGGCGGTACCCATGGCCGCCGCCATCGGCGTGGTGGTGCGCTTCATCATCGAGCGCTACCGCGGCTCCAGCTACTACACCGGCGTCGCCCCGCAGCGGGACCAATAGGCAGGTGGGAGCGCACCCGGTGAGCCGTCCCGGCCAGTTGTCGTTGGATATCCGCCTGCCGCCGCACCGCGGCCCCGGCCGCTTCCTGGTGGGGGCCGGCAACGAGGCGGCGTTCCGCCAGGTGATGGCGTGGCCGGACTGGGCGGCCCCCTCCCTGGTGGTCCACGGTCCGCCCGGCTGCGGCAAGACCCATCTGGCGCTCGCCTGGCAGGCCAAGTCCGGTGCCGTGCTGGGCAGCGGCGACGATGTGCCGGCGCTGCTCGACGCGGTGGCCGCCGCCCCCGGTACCGTGGCGGTGGACGGCATCGACGCGGTGGCCGGCGACGCGGAGCGGGAACGCGCCCTGTTCCACCTGTTCAACCTGACCGCCCAGAACGGCTGCCACCTGCTGATGACGGCAGCGGAACCGCCGGCGCGCATCGCCTGGACCTTGCCCGATCTCGGCTCGCGGCTGCGCGCCGCGCCCCTGGCCGGCATCGGCCCGCCCGACGATGCCCTGTTGCAGCGCCTGTTGACGAAGCTGTTTGAGGATCGTCAGTTGGCCGTGGCTTCCGACGTGCCGGCCTTTCTGGTGCCGCGGATCGAGCGCAGCTATGCCGCGGCCCTGGCGGCGGTGGAGCGGTTCGACCGGGAGAGCCTGCGCCGGCGCCTGAGCATCACCAAGCACCTGGCCGGCAAGCTGTTCGACGAGGGCGAACTCGGGCCGGACCCGGAGAACGACGAGACCTGACAGGGCCGGCCGCAGCGCAGGCCGCCCACCACCGGCGAGATGGAGCGCGCGGTCATGGATTTGGGACTGGCAGGCAAACGGGCGATCGTGTGCGCCGCGAGCAAGGGGCTGGGGCGGGCCTGCGCCTTCGCCCTGGCGCGCGAGGGGGTGGATGTGGTGATCACCGCCCGCACGCCCGGCCCGCTGGAAGCCACCGCGGCGGAAATCCGCGCCGAATCGGGCGTCGATGTCCGCGTCGTGCCGGGCGACATCACCACCGAGCAGGGGCGGGCGGATGCCCTGGCCGCCTGCCCGGAGCCCGACATCCTGATCAACAATGCCGGCGGGCCGCCCCAGGGGGATTTCCGCGACTGGGACCGCGAGGCGTGGATCGCCGCCGTCGATGCCAACATGATCGCGCCGATCTTGATGATCCGTGCCATCGTGGACGGCATGATCGGCCGCCGCTTCGGGCGCATCGTCAACATCACCTCAGGCTCGGTGCGCTCGCCCATCCCGACGCTGGGCCTGTCCAACGGGGCGCGCGCCGGGCTTACCGGCTTCATCGCCGGGCTGTCGCGCGAGACGGTGCGCCACGGGGTGACCATCAACAACCTGCTGCCCGGCCCGTTCGAAACCGAGCGGCTGCGCTCCACCTTCGTGGCGGCGGCCAAGAAGGCCGGCACCGACCCGGAAACGGAAGCCGAGCGGCGGCGCCAGACCAACCCCGCCGGGCGATTCGGCCAGCCGCCGGAATTCGGCGCCATGTGCGCCTTCCTGTGCAGTGTGCACGCCGGCTACATCACCGGCCAGAACGTGCTGCTGGACGGCGGCGCCTACCGGGGAACGATGTAAGAGTTCACACCAGCAGCTTGGGCGAGGCGAAGGCGATCAGGGTGGCGGAG
>JAGQRL010000207.1:7174-8465 GCA_020425485.1 Rhodospirillaceae bacterium | reverse complement strand
GGCCCCGCCGCACCGTCCAGACGAGAATGCCGATTACCAGCACGGCGCCGACGATGTTGATGATGTGGTCGCCGGGCCACAGCAGGGCAACGCCGACGGCGGCGAGAACGCCGCGCAACGGCCAGTTCAGCGGCGCTTCCAGGTGGCCTTCAATGGCGCCGATGACGGCGTAGATGCCGAGCGTGCCGAACAGGAAGATCGGCACCACCTCGGTGATGTCGCCGCTCAGCAGCGGGGTGTAGGCGAACAGCAGCGGTACGATGTAGAGCGTCTTGGCCACCTTCCAGGCGGTCAGCCCGGTCACCATCGGCTTGGTGCGGGCGATGGCGGCGGCGGCAAAGGCGGTCAGGCACACCGGTGGCGTCACGTTGCTGTCCTGGCTCAGCCAGAAGATGATCATGTGGGCGGAGAGCAGGGCGGTGGTGAGGTAGACGGGCGACAGCACCGCGTCCTGCACGCTGCCGGCCAGGCTCGCCACTTCCGGCATGGCGATGATGTCCACCACCAGGCGCGCCTGCTCGGCGGTCAGCACCTGGCCGGCCATGGCGGCATCGGCCAGCGCCTGGGCCTGGTCCAGCGTGATCGCCAGGCCGTTGGTCTGGGCGGTGCTGACCAGCAGGTCGGGGGTGAACAGCAGGAAGACGGTGGACAGCGCCTGCGGGGCGGCGGCCCCGGTCAGTGCGTCGGCCAGCCCCGATTGGACGATGAGCTGGTTGAGTGCGGGGGCCGACAGGGTGGCCAGCACGATATAGGCGGCGGTGACCGGCAGCCCCATGCCCAGCACCAGGCTGGCGATGCCCACCAGCACGATGGCCAGCAGCAGGTTGCCGCCCGCCCAGTCGGCAATCATCAGGCTGAAGGTGTTGCCCACGCCGGTGCCGGTGATGGTCATCACCACCAGCCCGACGGCCACCAGCAGGATCGCCGTGAGGATCATGTTGCGCGCGCCCAGCGCCAGCGCTTCCAGCACCAGGCGCGGCCCCATCTTGATGGGGGTGAGCCAGCTCGACGCGATCACCGCGACGATGGCGAAGCAGGCGGCGTAGGTGGGGGTGAAGCCGGCAATCAGCAGGCCGATCAGCACGCCGATGGGCAAGAGGAAGGCGAGCCCGCCGCCCTTCAGCACCTGCCAGACGCTCGGCACGTCTTCGTCCACCGGCCGCAGGTTGTGCTTGCGGGCCATGATGCGGACGTTGAAGCCGATGCCCAGGAAGTACATGACGGCCGGCAGGAAGGCGACCGCGACGATGTCGAAATAGGGGATCTCCGTCAGGTTCGCCATGACGAAGGC
>JAGQRL010000207.1:4081-7161 GCA_020425485.1 Rhodospirillaceae bacterium | reverse complement strand
GCGGCATGAGCTGGCCGCCGGTGGACGCGGCCGCCTCCACCCCGGCGGCGAAGTGCGGCGGGAATCCCGAGCGCTTCATCAGCGGAATGGTGATGACGCCGGTGCTGACCGTGTTGGCGACGGCGGACCCGGAGATGGTGCCGGTGAGGCCGGACGCGATCACCGCCACAAAGCCGGGACCGCCGGTCAGCCGGCCCGCCATGGCGCGGGCGAGATCGATGATGAAGTTGCCGGCACCGGATTTCACCAGGAAGGCGCCGAACAGGATGAACAGGAAGACGAAGCTGGAAGAGATGCTGGCGATGGTGCCGAACAGCCCGTCCTCGCCGTAGACCGCACGCTGCAGCACGGTTTCCAGGCTCAGCCCGGTGAAGCCCAGCGATCCCGGAACGTAGCGGCCCCACCAGGCGATGTAGCCCAGTGCGGTGAGGATGATGATGGGGATGACGATGCCGGTGGTGCGGCGGGTGAACTCGATCACCATCACCACCAGGGTGATGAACACCACGTAGTCCCAGTCGCTGGTGAAGCTGCGGCCGCTGAGCGCGCGTTCGCGGATCAGCACATAGGCGACGCAGACGATCACCAGGGCGGCGATCGCCAGGTCGATCCACAGCACCGCGCGCCGCCGGCCCTCCCGGTCGGTGTGCAACATCGGCACGTAGAGCGCGCAGAGCACGCCGAAAGAGGCGAAGTGCAGGGCGTTGCGCGTCAGCTCGGCGAACAGGCCGTAGGTGTTGGCCCAGATATGGACGAGCGAGATGACGGCCGACAGGCCGATCAGCACCCACCGCCACAGTTCGGGGAACTGGCGCTGGCCCGGCTGGGCGCCTTCAAGTTCGATGTCGGCGGTCGTCATGCTTCGACCGGATCAGCCACGGCGAAGCGGCAGCGGGGCAGGGCGCCGCACCCGGACAAGCCGGAGCGGCGCCCGCCCTCACAATCCGCTGGCCGCGGGGTTACGGCCGCAGCCGGTCGGGGATGTCGATCCCCTGCTCCTCGTAGTAGCGCAGGGCGCCCGGGTGCAGCGGCAGCGGCAGGCCGGCGATAGCGCGTTCCAGCGACATGTTGCCGGTGGCCGGGTGGATGTTCTGCAGGAACGGCAGGTTCTCGTACATCGCCTGGGTGATCAGGTAGACCGCTTCCTCATCCACGTCGTCGCGCACCGCCAGGAAGTTCGGCTGGGCGATCACGCGGATGTCTTCCTCCTGGCCGGGATAGGTGCCGGCTTCCAGGACGAAGGGGGTCCACAGCTCCTCGAAGTCGCCGTTGGCGCGGGCGATCTGCTCGTCGGTCCACTGCAGGAGGGTCACCTCGTCGCCGACCGCGGCGATCAGGCGGGTCATGGCGCCCACCGGCGGACCGGCGGCCGGGTTCACCGCGTCCACGGTGCCGTTCTGGAAGGCGTCGGCGGCCGGGTTGTAGGCCAGGAACGCCAGGTCGAAGAAGGTGTCGGGATCGTCCACGCCGAGGCCGCTGAGGATCGCCCGGTTGGAGCCTTCGGTGCCGGAGTTGCGGGCGCCGATGGCAAAGGTGCGGCCTTCCATGGCCAGCAGGTCGTCGATGGTGCCGGTGTCCACATATTCGCTGCGGATGGCGAAGTGCTCGACATTCGGCCACAGCATGGAGATCGAGCGCAGGTTTTCCTGCGGCCCGTCTTCGGCCAGCGGGCCGGTGCCGGTGGCGGCATAGGCGCCGTACAGGCCCTGGAGAATGGCGAACTGGGCTTCGTCTTCGCGCATCAGGCGGATGTTTTCGCCCGACCCGGCCGACGTGATGGCCGACATGGCGATGCCGTGCTGCGGCTGCACGCGCACCGAAACCAGCGTGGCGATGGCAACGCCGACCGGATAGTAGGTGCCGCCGGTGCCGGCGGTGGCCAGGATGTAGGAGCGGTCTTCCTGGGCCTGGGCAACCGTGGCGGCGGCCATGGCGGCCAGGCCGGCGGTCACTCCCAGAAGGGTTCTGCGGGTAATCACGTGATGGTCCTCCCGGTCCGAGTTATCGTCTCTGGGTCATTGGCGCCGGGGTGCGGCGCAAGCCAGTACCATAGTGGCGCCACCGGCCGAGCACCAGCGCAACCCACGCCACGGATGGTGTAGAAAGCCTTCGCAGCCTACCAACTGCGGGATGAATGGACGGGCTGCGGGGCCGCTGTTCGGCAGGGGCCGCCGGCAAGCGCCTCGCCGGCGATGCGGAAAACGCCGGTTCGCCACTCCAGCAGGCGGAGCGCCAGCCCTTCTCCCCCGCACGCCTGATCTTGGGCGGTGGCGCCGGGCCGCTGCGGTGCAGCCGGATCGGCTGCGGATTCACCTCCATGGCGCCCTGGAATTGGGGGGTGGCGCTGGCCGAAAAGGTGCTGCACCATCGGCGCCCATCTCTTGGGCCCGAGGTGCCCGTCGCCACCGATCCGGGGTGCTCTCCGTGCAGAAATCCGCCGTCGCGTTCGTGCTCGCCCTCCTGGTTTCCCTCTTCTGGACCACGTTGCCGGCCTCCGCCCAGCACGGCGGCGAGGCAGCCGCCGAGGCAATAGCAGAGGGCGATGCCGAAAACGGGGAGGCGGCAGCCGTGGCGACCGCACCCGCCGGCGACGACGCAGCGGAGCATGCCGACGACGAGGCGGCGGCGGTGGCCCTGGAAGGGGCAGGCCACGGCCATGGCCAAAGCGGTGCGCACCACGGGACGCTGCACCTGGACGGGGCCGACCTTGGCCTGTTCTGGGTGATCCCCTTCGTCGGCATCCTCATGTCGATCGCGCTGGGGCCGCTGGTGGCCCCGCATTTCTGGCACGCCCATTTCGGCAAGGTGGCGCTCGGCTGGGCGCTGGCCTTCCTGGTGCCGTTCGCGCTGATCTTCGGGTTCGACCTGGCGGCCTACGAAACGCTGCACACGGCCCTGCTGGAATACATCCCGTTCCTCATCCTGCTGGGCTCGCTGTTCACCGTGGCCGGCGGCGTGCGGGTGACCGGCAGCCTGCAGGGCTCGCCCGTCGTCAACACCGCGATCCTGGCCATCGGCACGGTGATCGCGAGCTGGATGGGCACCACCGGTGCCGCCATGCTGCTGATCCGCCCGCTGCT
>JAGQRL010000207.1:3082-3984 GCA_020425485.1 Rhodospirillaceae bacterium | reverse complement strand
CTGTTCCTGGGCTTCCTGAAGGGCGTGCCGTTCTTCTGGCCCACCGAGCACATGCTGCTTCCGATGGTGGTGGTGGCGATCCCGCTGCTCATCGTGTTCTTCGCGATGGACGCCTACCTGTTCGGCAAGGAAGGCCGGCCGCCGGCACCGTCGGACGCCGGGGAGGGCAAGCTGGGCCTGGAAGGCAAGGTCAACATCCTGCTGCTGGGCGGCATCGTCGCCGGCGTGCTGATGAGCGGGATGTGGAACCCCGACGTCACCTTCACCGTCTATCACGTGCCGGTGGAGCTGCAGAACCTGGCGCGCGACCTGCTGCTGATTGCCATCGCCGTGCTGTCGATGATCCTGACCAACAACGAAAGCCGCCGGCTCAACGGCTTTTCGTGGTTCCCCATCGTCGAGGTGGGCAAGCTGTTCGCGGCCATCTTCGTCACCATCATCCCGGCCATCGCCATCCTGCGCGCCGGGACGGAAGGGGCGCTGGAGCCCATCGTCAGCCTGGTGAACCAGAACGGCGAGCCGGTGCAGGCGGCCTACTACTGGCTGACCGGCCTGCTGTCGTCGTTCCTCGACAATGCGCCGACCTACCTGGTGTTCTTCAACACCGCCGGCGGCGACCCGGAACTGCTGACGGGGCCGCTGCAGAACACCCTGCTGGCGATTTCCGCCGGTGCCGTGTTCATGGGGGCCAACACCTATATCGGCAACGCGCCCAACTTCATGGTGCGGGCGATCGCCCAGGAAAGCGGCGTGCGCATGCCCAGCTTCTTCGGCTACATGGGCTGGTCCATGCTGTTCTTGATGCCGATGTTCGTGCTGGTGACGCTGGTGTTCTTCATCTAGCGGGGTACCAACGCTTCCGGGCCTGCCGGTCCGGCGTCGAGGCCGAGATAGGCGGCCAC
>JAGQRL010000207.1:0-3026 GCA_020425485.1 Rhodospirillaceae bacterium | reverse complement strand
TCGTCCAGGAAGATGGCGCGGCCGGCCACCCGGTGCAGATCGTCGGTCTGGTGGGTCACCATCACCACGGTGAAGCCGGCATCGGTGCGCAGGTCCTCCACCAGCCCGATCATGTTGCGCCGCTGTGCCGGCCCCAGTGCCGCGAAGGGCTCGTCCAGCAGCAGCACCGGGCGGTGGCGCACCAGCGAGCGGGCGAGTGCCACCCGCTGGCGTTCACCGCCGGACAGCTGCCAAGGCTTGCGGGTGCTGAACCCGACGAGGCCGACGCGGGCCAGCGCTTCCTCGATCGCCGCCTCGTCCTGGCGGGCGAGCCGCAGGCCCGGATGGATGCCGAGGCCGACATTCTGGCGCACCGTCAGGTGGCCGAACAGGTTGTGGTCCTGGAACAGCATGGTGATGGGCCGGTCGGCGGGCCGGCGGCCGGTCATGTCCTGGCCGTCGATCAGCACGCGGCCTTCGTGCGGCCGGTCGAACCCGGCGATCAGGTTGAGCAGGGTCGACTTGCCGGCGCCGGACGGGCCGATCACCGTCACCAGGCTGCCGCGTTCCACGGCCAGGTCGTAGGCCATCACCATGGCTTCGTAGCGGTAGCGCACGCCGCTGAGTTCGATCATCCCGGCACCCGCCCCATCACGCGTTCGCCGAGGCCGAACAGGCCCAGGCAGCACACCACCAGCAGCAGCCCCACCACCGCCGCCTCGCCCATCCGGTAGGCGCCGATGAGCTGGTAGAGGTAGAGCGGCAGCGTCTCCGTTTCGTTGGTGCCGAACATGGCGATGACGCCGAGGTCGCCGAAGGCCAGCGCTGCGGCGATGCCGAAGGCCAGGCCGACGGGGCGGCGCAGGGCCGGCAGGTCGATCAGCCGCAGCCGCCGCCAGCCGCGCATGCCCAAGGAATCGGCCAGCCGCCAGGTGCGCTCGAACGTCATGGTGGCGGCCGGTGCCACCACCCGCACCACGAAGGGCAGCGAGATCAGCACATTGGCCACCAGCACCAGGCCGAGGCCGTAGGCGAACACGTCCAGCACCGGGCGCAGCAGCAGGAACCAGCCGGCCGCCAGCACGAAGGGCGGCACCACCAGCACCAGCGAGCTGGCCGCCTCCATCCCGCCGGCCAGGCGCGGCTTGCCGCGGCGGATCCTCAGTTCCCGCAAGGTGGAGACGATGGCGAGGCCCAGGGCCACCGCCAGGGTGGCACTGCCCACCGCCAGGGCCAGGCTGCGCGCCGCCGCCCACCACAGCGCCGGGCGGGCAAGTGCCGTGGCCAGCGGCCCCATCAGCCCATCGACGGCGATGGCCGCCAGCGGCACCAGCAGCACCGCGGCCACCAGCGAGATGGCAGCACCATCGCCAATGCGCCCCCAGACGCCTTCAAGGTCGGGGCGGACGGCGGGCGGATCGACCCCGAGGCCGAGCGGTGCCGTGCGTTGCAACCGCCCCAGACCGATCAGCACGGCAGCACACACCGTCACCTGGATGGCCGCCAGGGCCAGTGCCAGGCCGAAATCCAGGTCGAACCGCACCGCCTGGAAGATCGCCACCTCCAGCGTCGCGTTGGGCGGGCCACCGCCCAGTGCCAGCACGATGGCGAAGCTGGTGAAGCACAGCAGGAACACCAGGGCGGCAGCTGAGGGCAGGGCGCGGCGCAGCACCGGCCATTCCACGAAGCGGAAGACGCCGGGGCCCGAGAGGCCGAGCTGGCGGGCCAGCCGCCAATGCTCGCCGGGGATGGAAGCCCAGGCCTGCAACAGCATGCGGGTGGCAAACGGCATGTTGAAGAACACATGGGCCAGCAGGATGCCGGTGAGGCCGTAGACGTTGATCGTCGTTTCCAGCCCCAGCGCCCGGGCGGCCTGGCTGACCAGCCCGGTGCGCCCCCAGATCTGCACGATGGCCAGCACGCCCACCAGCGGCGGCACCACCATGGGCAGGGCGAGCAGGGCGATCAGCGCCCCGCGGCCGGGAAACCGGGTGCGCCGCGCCAGGGCGCGGGCGGCCGGGATCGCCAGGCCGACGCTGAGCAGCATGGACAGGCCGGCTTCCAGCAGCGTGAAGCCGAGGATGCCCAGCGTGTAGTCGCCGACGAAGCTGTCCGGCTGGATGCCCGCGCCGAGCCACAGCCCGACCACGCTGGCGGCAATACTGCCCAGCACGACGGCGGCAGCCAGCCACCCCCAGATCATCGTCCGTACCCTCCCGGCCGGTGCCGGTGCGCCGTCACTGGCTCATCGCCGCCAGCCAATCGTCGATCCAGGCGCGCCGGTTGTCGGCCACCTCCTGGGGGTCGATCAGCAGCGGCGTGATGGCTGCGGGATCGTCGAACGCCGCGGGCAATCCTTCGTCGGGCATGCGTACCGGGTACATCCAGTTGGTGGTGGGGATCAGCGCCTGGGCTTCCGGCGACACCAGGAAGGCGAGGAATTGCTGGGCCAGTTCCGGCTGGTCGGTGCCGGCGATAGGGGCGGCCACCTCCACCTGCAGGTAGTGGCCATCGGCGAAGGCGGCGGCGGCGTAGCGCTCCGTCTCGTCGGCGATGCGGTGATAGGCGGGCGAGGTGGTGTAGCTCAGCACCATCGGCGCTTCGCCTTCCAAGAACAGCCCGTAGGCCTCGCTCCACCCCGCACTGACGGTGACGATGCGCGGCCGCAGGGCGGCCCAGGCTTCGCCCGCCTCGTCGCCGAACACCGACCGCATCCACAAGAGCAGGCCAAGCCCGGGGGTGCTGGTGCGCGGATCTTCGATCAGCACATCGGCATCGGAGCCATGGACCAGCTCGTCCAGGCTGGCCGGTGGCTGGGCCAGCGCCTCGGTGTCGTAGACGAAGGCGAAGTAGCCGTAGTCGTAGGGCACGAACACGTCGTCGTCCCAGGCCACCGGCATCTCCAGGTCGCCGAGGTCGAGCCCGTGCGGGCCGAACAGCCCGGTGTCGCGCGCTTCGGCCAGCAGGTTGGTGTCGAGCCCGAGGGCGACATCGGCATCGGTGTGGTCGCCTTCCAGGCGCAGGCGCGAGAGGATGACGACGCCATC
>JAGQRL010000206.1:8790-9181 GCA_020425485.1 Rhodospirillaceae bacterium | reverse complement strand
GACCCGGTGCCGATCTCCAGCACCCGGTCGTCCGGGCCGACCGCCAGCTCCGAGGTCATGCGCGCCACCATATGGGGGGCGGAGATGGTCTGCCCGTAGCCGATGGGCAGCGGCACGTCGGCATAGGCGCGGCCGGGCTGCGGTTCGCGCGCGAACACATGGCGCGGGGTTTCCAGGAAGGCGGCCGTCGCCGCCTCGCCCGACAGGCTGCCGTTCTCGATCAGCGCTTCGGCCAAATCCCAGCGCCGGCCGGCTGTGTCTTCGCGTTCGCCCTGATCCGCCATCCGGGCCACGAACCCTTCCCGCGAAAGTTGCGCCAGGCCCAGGCCATCCTGGGCCACAGCGGCGGTCCACACGCCGATGAGGGCCAGCAGTGCCGCCGGCACGAAGC
>JAGQRL010000206.1:0-8695 GCA_020425485.1 Rhodospirillaceae bacterium | reverse complement strand
TGGGGAGCCCGTGCCGCATCGGGGTGGTGCCGCAAGGCCCATCATAGCACAGCTCAGGCCGCACCACCCTTGAGCCCGGCGAGGACCAGATGCCAGACCGCCTCAAAGTCGCGGTCGATCTGGGGGTCGTCCCACTCCGCGGCATGGGCGGGGTGGTGGAAGCGCGCGGTTGCCTGCAACACCGCGCGGGCGGCGGCGGCCCCATCGGCCACGAAAAACACCGCATCGGCGCAGCCGGCATCGATGATGGCGCGGATCTGGCCCAGCAGCTCCGCCACATGGCGGTCCACCGCCCCGCGCGATTCCTGCGCGAGCGCCACATAGGTGGCGAACATCTCCGGGTCGTCGCGCACCTTGCGCCGCTTCTGGGCGATCAGCTCCTCCAGCCAGCGGCGCAGCTTGGCATCGGCCAGCCCGTCGGCTGCGGCGATGGCCTCCAGCGGGGCGGCCACCCGGTGCAGCCAGCGCTCCGCCACCGCATCGCGCAGGGCCGCCTTGCTGGGGAAGTGGCGGTAGATGCTGCCGTGGCTGACATCCAGCGCGCGCGCCACGTCCACCACCGTCGCCTTGTCCGGCCCGAAGCGCCGCAGCACCTGTTCGGTGGCGTCGAGAATGCGGTCCGGGGTCAGGCTGGTGTCGGTCATGGCGGGCGGTGAACCAGGGATTGTCGATCAGGCGGCACCAGCCCACGTCCCCGCCCGGCCGCCCAAGCCAGTGCAAAATATTGGGTGGCCGGGCGGGGGAGTGGGCCGGGGCCGTGAAGACTGCAAACGCTCTAGCTCCGTTCGCTGTCCAGCATGGCCATCTGCGGGGCCGGGTAGCGGTCGCCGGCGGCATCGGTGGGAACGGCCTCCTCTATCCGGGCGAGGTCCTCGGCTGTCAACTCCACCGCCATGGCGGCGACGGCGTCGGCCAGGTGGCTGCGCTTGCGCGCACCGATCAGCGGGATGATGTCCTCGCCCCGGCTCGCCACCCAGGCGATGGCCAGTTGCGCCACCGTCACCCCCTTGTCGGCGGCGATGGCCGCCAGGGCCTCCACCATGGCCCGGTTGTGGGCGAGGTTGTCGCCGGAGAAGCGCGGCAGGTGGGCGCGGTAGTCCTGCGCCTGGCCGCTCGACCCCTTGGCCCAGCTTCCGCCGATCAGCCCGCGCGACAGCACGCCATAGGCGGTGATGGCCACGCCCAACTCGCGCGCCGCCGGCAGGATCGCCTTTTCGATGCCGCGGGTCAGCAGGGAGTATTCGATCTGCAGCTCGGCGACGGGGTGCACGGCCTGGGCGCGGCGCAGCGTATCGGCGCCGACTTCCGAGACGCCGATATGGCGGATGTAGCCGGCCTGCTTCAGGTCGGCCAGCGTGCCGATCACGTCCTCGAAGGGTACGGCGGGGTCCACACGGGCCGGCTGGTAGAGGTCGATATAGTCCGTGCCCAGGCGCACCAGGCTGTAGGCCAGCCAGGTCTTGATGGCCGCGGGGCGCAGGTCGAAGCCGATGAAGTTGCGCGCCGGGTCGCGCTGGGCGCCGAACTTCACCTGGATGAACGCCTTGTCGCGGCGGCCCTTCAGCGCTTCGGCCAACAGCAGCTCGTTGTGGCCGAGGCCGTAGAAGTCGCCGGTGTCGAACAGGGTGATGCCGGCCTCCAGGGCGGCATGGACGGTGGCGATGCTCTCCGCCCGGTCGGCGGGGCCGTAGAAGTCCGACATGCCCATGCAGCCGAGGCCGAGGGCGGAGACCGCGGGACCGCCGCGGCCGAGGGTACGGGTCATCATGGCAAGCCTCCATCGGGCGGTGCTGCGATGGAGGAAGATTGGATCATCGGATAACAGATTTCAATATCTGTCATTTGGAATTTGTTTAGCTTCTCTGGATCTGCCGTAACCAACTGTTTTTATTGAATATTCTGGGTGATCCAAGGACCCGTCCGCGCGCCCAACGGGCCGGCGGTACGGCCAATACGGTGCACGCCTCTCGGCAGGTGGGGCAACCGGGAAGCCAGGCGGGCGGTCCGTTCACCCTGGGGCGGCTCGGCGTCGGCCCTGGCCAAGGGGGATTTGCGGGTTGCAGGCAACCGCCACACGGCGATTGCGGCAACCCCGCCCTCCATAGACGACCCGGCAATTCCCCTCGGCTGGGGCCGGGTCAGCAGTGCCATGGCGTTTGCGGCAGGACCCGTCGGGCGTAGCCTAAGGCAGCGCTCCCGCGGGTCCCGCCTCCGGGCCTAGTACCCGCAGGCGGTCATCACATTGGCGATGGCCTGGCGGCTGCCGTTGGTGGTGAACAGCGCCTGCACATCGATGGAGAAGCCCACGGCGAAGCCGCTGCTGGCATCCTGCACCATGCGCAGCAGCGCCAGCGCTTCGGCACCGTCCAGCACCCGCAGGATTTCGTCCGACGCCGGATCGGGCGTCAGCTCCATGGTGCCGACGATGGCGCCCGAGGACACGTCGACCACCGAGACGACGAAGTGGAACGGCGCATTGCGCATCACCTCGGTCATGAAGAAGCGCACCACGAAGCCCCAGTCGTCGTCGGGGTCGCAGTCCACCGTCATCGCCACGTTGCGGTTGTCGGAAGTCTGGCCGAGTACGCTGGCGCGGTTGCCGCTGCCGGCGATGCCCCAGCTATCGCCGGTCGGCTGGTCGGCGTTGCGGCGCGGCGGCGAGCCGGCCGACGCGTCCATCAGCTCGGTGGAGTAGGCGAAGAACATCATGTTGGGGCGCTGGGGCAGATCGCCGCCGCTGGATGCCATTTCCGCCGGCATGGGCGTGCCGCCGGTGTTGTCGGGCGGCGGCTGCTGATCGGGCGGGTTGGTGGCCGGCTGGTCGACCCCGTTGATCGCGTTCAGCATGGTCTGCACGAAGGAGACTTGGCTCGCCCGCGCCGTCTCGTAGACGCTGTGCACCCCGTCATACAGCGCATCGGGCACCTGGCAGGTGCCGCTCGACCGCAGCCAGTCGAGCTGGGCGATCGGCGGCGGCTCGTCGCGCTCCCAGTCCCACAGGTAGATGTCGAAAGTCTGCGGGCCGATGAACTCGCAGTCGATGGTCAGCGACACCACCTCGGGGTCGGCGCCGTAGTCGGCGCGCAGGGCCGTCAGCTCCGCTTCGTCGCGCGGCCGCAGGTCCTGCTGGTCGATCAGCGCGATGATCCGCCGGGCGGCCAGATTGCGGAACACCGGCCAGGCGCTGCCGGTGCTGGGATCGGCCTCGCGGTTCAGGTCGAGCGCCAGATAGGCATAGTCCAGCGCTTCTTCCGGCGAGAAATCGGCGGAATCGGGGTTGGCCAGGATGGCCGAAAGGTCGAGGGCGGCCTGCACCACCCCGCCATCGGCGGCCTGGCGGTAGAGCGCCAGCATCTCCCCCGGCGCCTCAGCCAGCGCCCAGCCGTCGCGGATGCGCTGGGCCAGGTTGAAGGCGGACTGGGCATCGCCCTGGGCGGCGGCCTCGCGCCAGATGGCAGCGGCCCCCGTGGGATCGGCCGACAAGGTGCCCGAGCCGCTTTCCATCAGCAGCGCCATGTCGCGGTAGGCATCCATGATCCCGGCCTCGGCGGCCTGGCGGAACAGCTCCAGCGCCCGCGGCCCATCCTCCTGGGTGCCCAGGCCGTTGCGGTAGGCAATGGCCAGGTTGTAGAGGCCGGCGGCCGAGCCTGCGTCGGCGGCCTGCTGGAAGAAGGTCAGCGCCTGGTCGGGCTGGGCCGGCAGGTCGGGGGCGCCGTACTGGTAGAGGAAGCCGAGATTGTTGTAGCCGAGCACGTAGCCGGCCTCCGCGGCATCGCGGTAGGCCTGCGCCGCCTCCACGCCGCGGCCGGCGGCATGCAGCGCGCGGCCGAGCTGGTACTGGATCTGGGCGTAGGACGGATGGCTGGGATCCACCAGGTCCAGCGCCTGGGTGCAGGCGGCGATGGCCTCGTCCGCCTCGATGGCGGTGATCGGCACGCCGTCCACCCCTTCCGGCAGGTTGGGGTCGGCAGGGAAGCCGGCGAGGCGGAAGCAATCGGAAATCTGGCCCAGCAGCATCTGTGCCGGGGCCGGGCGGGATCCGAGGGCCGTCCAGCAGGCGACGGCGGCGAGGGCAAGGGCGATCAGGCGCATGGAAGCATGTCGGTCGGCAGCGTGGCAGGGCGTGTCAGATCACACTAGCGCCGAAGGGGCAGCCGAAATGTGACCGATTTCGAGATGTTCGGGGCAACGCCACCATTTGGGCCGCAAAACCGGCAATTGCCCCGCGGTGCCCGGCCCCAACTCGCCGGCCGCCATGCCTGCCCGCCATCGCACCCCCCATTGCGCCGTTCGGTCGTCGGTCTGCCCAGCGAGAGTACGGGATCACGCCAGCCGGCGGCAATGCCGGTCGGCCGGTGCCGCCTCACCGCTGCTGCCGGTTCTGGTCGATTTCCGAAACCGCCGGGCCGTCGTCGTCGCTGCCGCCCTCAAACAGGATGCGGCGGACGATGCCGGGCGCCAGGGCCGACAGCGGATTGACGTTCACCGCCGGGTCGCCGATGGGGCCGGTGACCGTGAAGGTGAGCGCGAGCAGGCCCTGGTCGTCGCCGCCGGTGAGGATGGTGCCGAGCACGGGGATCTCGCCCAGCACCTGGTTGACGCCGGCCAGCGGCACGATGGTGCCGTGCACGTCGACGGTTTCGGCGATGCGGTCGATCACGCCTTCGGCGGTGAGGCCGAGCGCGCCGCCGCTGGCCCGCATGTCGGTCAGGTAGAGGCGTCCGTCGCTCAGCGTGAACGGCACCTCCACCATGTCGAACATCAGCCCTTCGGCCTCCAGCCGGTCGCTCAGGTCGATCAGCAGGCCGTTGGCCAGCAGGCGGGCCAGCACCGGCGCCTGGGTGAGCCAAAGCTGCTCCACCCGCGCCCGCCCGCTCCAGGTGCCGCCGGCATTGATGGCGGTGAGCAGCAGGCGGCCGCCGGAGACCGCGTGCAGCATGTCCAGGGCGGCGAAGGCGGCGGCGGCATCGTCGGCCTGAACGCTGAGCTGGTCGCGCCCGTCGCCCATGGGGCCGTAGCGCACCACCAGCGGTGCCGCCCCGGTGCTGGCATCCAGATCGAGCGCCCGCACCGACCCCGGCGCGGTCAGGCTGACGGTGGCCTGCACGTTTTCCAGCGGCCTTGTGCCGCCGAGGTCGAGCGCGCCGATCCGCGCGGTCACCCAGATCGGCGGGCCGGCGGCGGCGGGTTCGCTGCCGGCGTCCGCGGCGTCGCTGTCCGCCAGCTCGTCGAAGCGGTCGGACAGGTCGATGCGGTCGGCCACCAGGCCGATGGTGTAGCCGGTGGTCTGCCGGGCGATCTGCACCATGGCGGTCTGGCCGGCATAGGTGACGTGGGCGAGGTCGGCCTGCACGAAATCGCCGGCGGCATCGAGCACCAGGGCGCCGTTCGCCGCCAGCCCGGGCAGCGAGACGGTGAAGGGATCGAGCCGCCAACTGCCGTCCTCCAGCCGCGCGATGCGGCCGCTGGCTTCGCCCGGCAGCCCCGGCGCCTTGTCGATGTCGGCGGCGGGCAGCAGCACCTGGGCATCGGCCAGGTCGGCGGTGAGATCGAGGGTCAGCGGGCCGCGGCCGCTGTCGGAAATCGCCAGCGACAGGCCGACCGGCCCGTCCACCGCCTCGGCCACCGAGGGCAGCAGCCGGGCGATGCTGGCGGGCCGCACCGATCCCGCCAGATTGACCGTGCGGCGCACCGCGACGTAGTCGGCGAAGGATTCGGTCCAATGGGCCTGCAGGCGGTTGCCGGCCAGCGTCGCCAGCCCGTCATAGGTCAGCCCGGCGCCATCGACCCTGAGCGTGCCGTCCAGGTTGTCGGCCGCCAGCCCCTCGAAGATGTTCAGCACGCTGCCGTTGGTGATCGCGGCGGAAACGACGACGCTGACATCCTCCATGGCAAGCTCTTCGGCCAGCGGGAAGGCGAAGCTGAGTTCGCCGTCGGCGGTGCCGGAAACGGATTGCGGCGACAGCCCCAGCGTGCGGGCGTAGCCGAGCGGCTCCTGGTCGATCACCGAAAGGGCGGTGCGCACCGGCCCGGCGAAATCCACATCGATGGTGATGCGTTCCGGCGGCGTGTCGAAGCCGAAGATGTCCACCACGCCGCCGTCGATGGGGATGTCCAGCACATGGGCTTCGGCGATCTGGAAGGTCAGGTTGGTGCCGTTGAAGGTGGCCTGGCCGTCGATCCCGGTCACCGGCGGCAGGTCGGGCAGGTAGTCCACCGACAGATCGTCGAACACGATGGCGGCGTCGACGCTGGCGATCGTCAGGTCCAGCGGGGCGGCGGTGGAGGCTTCGGTGACGATGCCCAGGCTGGCCGCCACCACCTGGCCCTCCTGCATGCGCTCTTCGACCCAGCCTCGCGTGGGCGCGTTGAGGGCCGGCGGCCACCAGTCCGGCAGCTCGGCCATCGGCATGTCGGTCAGCGTGGCGTCGGCCGCCATGCGGATGGTTTCGTCGTCCCAGGACACCACGGCACCGGCATCCACCCGCGGGCCGCCCAGGTCCATGCGGGCTTCCGTCACCTGCAGGGTGTTCTGCGTGAAGTCCACGGCCACCTCGGCATCGAGGTTCGCCAGGTGCACCCGGCGGTCGTAGAGGTCCGGTGCGAACACCAGCACGTCGCTTCCGCTCGCCGACACCTCGGCGGTCAGCGGCAGCAGGTCGCGGGTGAGCCTGAAGTCGACCCCCATGGACAGCGGCGATCTGAGGGCGGCGAGCGGCGCCAGCACCGGGTCGATGGCGGCGAGGCTGGAGGGCACCACGCCGCTGGCATCGGCGGTCAGCCGCACGGCCCCCTGCAACGTCTGCACCAGGGTGGCCGACACGCGGGCTTCCGGCCCGGCATCGGGCAGGGTGAAGGCAAGTGCCCCGGTGATGCCACCGGCGGTGCGCCGCACCACTGCGGACAGGTCGGGGATGCGCCAGCCGATCTCATGGCCGCGGTCGTAGTACAGCACCGTGGCATCCTGGATCTCCACCACGCGGAGCTGGGCGAACGGGCCGTCGGTGGCCGCGGCCATGGTCACGGGGTCGGTCAGCACCGGCAGCGTCAGGCGGTCGGGCAGCTCCGCACCCGATTGCGGCGGTGGCGCATCCACGGCGTCGTCGTTGGCGGTTTCCAGCCGCAGCCCGGCGACCACGTGGCCGTCCTCCTCGCGGGTGACGAGCAGGCGCGGCGCCACCAGCGTCAGCCCCGTCGGCCGCACCTCGCCCGCCAGCAGCCCGGCCAGTTGCAGGTTGAGGCGCAGTTCCGGCACCCGGGCGATCGCCACCATGTCGGTGCTGCGGCCCACCTCCACATTGCGGGCGACCACCTGCACCGGATTGGGCCAGCCGGAAAGCCGCACCTCCACCGCCTCGGCATTCAGCGTATAGGGCTGCGGCAGCAGTTCCTGGATGTCCGGCAGCAGCACTTCCACCGGCACCGGATGGGTGGCGACCCAGCCGGCGACGATCATGGTGGCCAGCGTCAGCCCGGTGAACAGGTGGGCGACCAGCCACACCACCAGCCCCGCCAGGCCGGCCGCCAGGCGCTGCGGCCATGGCCGCCGGGGGTACGGCGGCGGTGCCGCGGCGGACCGTTGACCCGGCTCGTCGGCGCGCCGACCATGCGTCGCGTCACCGTCGATGGGCACCCCGGATTCCGTATGATCGATACTGCTCACTGGCCCGCCCCGGCGGATCCGGACTCTGCGGCCCTTGGCTGGAGCCATTGGGAGGAGCGCGCCGCCGCCCAGCCCGATGCCGAGCTGGCCGCCTTCGCGCGCGCCATCGCAACGCCGGGGGAGCCCGGCCACGCCATGCTGTCGGCCGTGTTCGGCGGCAGCCCGCACCTGACGCGCCGGGCGCTCGACCACCCCGACGTGGTGCGCGGCTTTGCCGCCGCCGGGCCCGATGCCGTATTCCGTGCGGAGATCGACGCCACCGTGGCCGCACTTTCCGGGTCGGCCGACCGCGAGGCGGTGATGCGCGGGCTCCGGCGCATGAAGCAGCGCACCGCGCTGGTGACGGCGCTGGCGGATATCGGCGGGGTGTGGACCCTATCGGCGTGCTGCCGGGCGCTGACGGAAATCGCGGAAACGGCGCTACGCCTGGCCTGCCGGCATCTCCTGCGCGTCGCGGCGGGTCGCGGCTGGCTGACGCTGGACAACCCGGAAGAGCCGGAGCACGGGTCTGGGCTGATAGTCCTGGCCATGGGCAAGCTGGGGGCTGGCGAACTCAACTACTCCAGCGACATCGACATTGTCGTGCTGTTCGACAAGGCGCGTGTCGCCGCAGCCGACTGCGACCAGATACCCCGCACCTTCCTACGATTGACCCGAGATCTGGTGACTATCATGGAGGAACGCACAGCATTTGGCTATGTGTTCCGCACAGACCTGCGCCTCCGTCCCGACCCCGCGGCGACCCCCCTGGCGGTCAGCGTGGCCGCGGCGGAAACCTATTACGGCAGCATGGCCCAGACCTGGGAACGGGCGGCCATGATCAAGGCCCGGCCGGTGGCCGGCGACCCGGAAGCGGGTGCCGCCTTCGCCGCCTTCCTGCGCCGCTTCGTGTGGCGGCGCGACCTGGATTTTGCCGCACTGGACGACATCCACGCCATCAAGCGCCAGATCCAGCGCCACCGCGGCCACCGGGTGGTGGCGGTGGACGGCCACGACATCAAGGTGGGGCGCGGCGGCATCCGCGAGATCGAG
>JAGQRL010000205.1 GCA_020425485.1 Rhodospirillaceae bacterium | reverse complement strand
CAGCCCGCACCCCCACCCGGCCACCCAATTGTTTACGATGGCTTGGGTGGCCGGGCGGGGGAGCGGGCCGGGGCCGCCAGACCTCAGAGCCGGCGGCTCATCAGGTGGAAGGCGCTGCGCAGGGCGAAGCCGGCCCGGCCATAGAGGCGCAGGGCCGGTGCGTTGTCCTTGGCCACTTCCAGGTGCACCGCCCGCACGTCCTGGCCGGCCAGCAGCTCGGAAACGCGGTCGATCGCCCAGCGGCCGACGCCGCGGCCGCGCTCGCCGTCCACCAGATACAGCTCGTCCAGGAAGGCGTCGCGGCCGCCGAACTCGATGGAATAGCCCAGGCACACCGCCACATAGCCCAGCGTGCGCCTGCCCCGGCGGATCAGCCAGATGCTGCCGAGATCGGGGTCGCCGATCAGCCGGGCAAGGGTGTGCCGCCGCTCGCCCGCCGCCATCTCGATGGCCTCGAAACGGTGATAGGCGGCAACCAGGTCCAGCACCTCGTCGAGATCGGCGGCGGTGCAGGCCACCAGCTCCAAATCATCCGGTGCCGGCGCCCGCCCTGGCGGGGGCACCGGCGGTTCAGGCATAGGGATCGTCGGCGCCGAGATAGCTGCGCACATAGGTGGCCACCCCGTCCTCCAGGGTGGTGAACGGCCGGGCGTAGCCGGCGGCGCGCAGCCGGTCCATGCGCGCTTCGGTGAAGTACTGGTATTTCGGCCGCAGGCTTTCCGGCATCTCGATGAAGGCGATGTCGGGCTGCCGCTCCAGGGCGGCGAACACGGCATTGGCCAGATCTGTCCAGGTGCGCGCCTGGCCGGAGCCGACGTTGAACAGGCCGCTCACCTCCGGGTGGTCGTAGAGCCACAGCATCACGTCCACGCAGTCGCCCACCCACACGAAGTCGCGCTTCTGGCCGCCGTCGGGATAGTCCGGCCGGTAGGAGCGGAACAGCCGGGCGGGTTCGCCGGCGGCAAGCTGGGGGTGCAGCTTCGCCACCACGCTGCGCATGTCGTCCTTGTGGTACTCGTTGGGGCCGTAGACGTTGAAGAACTTCAGCCCCACGCATTGCGGCGGCAGCGGTTCGCCGCGCAGCTTCAGGCGCGCCAGCCGCCGGTCGACCACGTGCTTGGACCAGCCATAGGCGTTGAGCGGGCGCAGGCGGGCCAGCGCTTCGGGGCTGGCATCGTCGTCGAACCCAGCCGCGCCGTCGCCGTAGGTGGCGGCCGACGAGGCATAGATCAGGCGGATGCGGTGGGCGGTGCACCACGCCACCAGATCCAGCGTCAGGGTGATGTTGGAGGCGCGGATCAGGTCTGCGTCGCGTTCCGTGGTGGCCGAAATGGCCCCCATATGGAACACCGCGGTGATGTGGGCCGCGTGGCGGTGGAGATAGGCGAACAGCTCGTCGGGCGGAACGATGGCGGCAACCTCGCGCTTGGCGATATTGCGCCATTTGTCCTCCTGGCCCAGGGTGTCGCAGACGACAAGGTCGCCAAGATTGCGGCTTTCCAGGCCGCGGAGCAGATTGGCGCCGATGAAGCCGGCGCCGCCGGTAACGATGATCATGTGGCTGCGCCGCCTCGGTCGGCGTATCGGAGTCGGCTGGGGCCCCTTGGCCCGTGATACCGGGAAACCAACTGTGTTATAGGCGGGCCAGGTGACGCGGGCAATGCGGCCACCCGACGGCGCCGGATCTTCCGGCGGCCCGAGCGATGGGGACCTGATCGGCATGCAGACAAACAATCCGATGTTCGAGGAACTGGCGCGGCTGATGTCCGGTGCCATGGGCACGATGGCCGGGGTGCGCGAAGAGGCCGAGGCGCAGATGCGCCAGCAGATCGAGCGGGTGTTGCGGCGGCTCGACATGGTGACCCGCGAAGACTTCGAGGCGGTGCAGGACATGGCGGCCACGGCGCGGGCCGAACAGGAAGCGCTGGCCGAGCGCGTCGCCGCCCTGGAAGCCAAGCTGGCGGAGCTTGATGGAAGTGCAGCGAAGCCGAAGGCGCGGCGCAGCACCAAGAGCGCGACCGCCGGCGGAACCCGCAAGCGCAGCGCGTCCGCCGACGCGTCCAGCGAAGACTAACGCCGGTCGAGTCCTCGGCCGGATTTCACGAAATCATCACGATGGACCGGGCAATTCGTGTTGCGACATCGAGGTAGTCTGTGCAACGGTCGCCGAATTGGTAGTCTGTTCGTCGGCAGCTACAATATATCGGGGCCTATGGCAGATCTCGGATACGAGATGTACATCGCAAAGCACCGCCGGCCCGGCGGCGTGCCCCCACAGCGGAGGGGCCTGGCATGACCATGCTGTCCACCGAAACCACCGCCGCAACCCAGAACCCCCTGGAGCTTCTGGAAGAGATCGTCGGTGCCAACGACTGGTCGTTCGAGCGGCTGAGTGCGGAAGAAATGCTGGTGGAGATCAGCGGCCGCTGGTGCCATTACCGCCTGTTCTTCTTCTGGCAGGACGACGTCAGCGCGATGCAGTTCTCCTGCCAGTTCGACATGCGGGTGCTGCCCAACCGGCGCGCCGCGGTGGTCGAGTTGCTGGCGGTGATCAACGAACGCCTTTGGCTTGGCCATTTCGATATCGACGGCGAGGCCAGCTCGCCGATGTTCCGCCACACGACTCTGCTACGCGGTGCCCAGGGGGCGAGCGTGGAGCAGCTTGAAGACCTTATCGACATCGCCATCACCGAGTGCGACCGTTTCTTCCCGGTGTTCCAGTTCGTCGTCTGGGGCGGCAAGTCGGCCCACGAGGCGGTCTCCGCCGCGATCCTCGATACGGTGGCCGAGGCGTAGCCGTCGCACCGTCCGTTCCACAAGGGCCTGGCCCATGATTCACATGCGTGACCTTCTCCTGATCGGCTGCGGCAAGATGGGGGGAGCGATGCTGTCCGGCTGGCGCCGGGCGGCAGTTGCCGACCGCTATCTGGTGGTCGAACCCAACACCGATGTGCCGCGGCTGTCCGGCGTCTATCCCGTCACCGATTTCGACTCCCTGCCGCCCGATACGCGGCCCGGCGTCGTGGTGCTGGCGGTGAAGCCGCAGGTGATGGACGAGGTGATCTACCCCTACCGGTCCTTCGCCAAGTCCTCCACGGTGTTCCTGTCCATCGCGGCGGGCAAACCGGTGGACTATTTCCTCGACCGCCTGGGTGCCGGCGCACGCGTGGTGCGGGCCATGCCCAACACCCCGGCCGCCATCGCCAAGGGGGTCTCGGTGCTGTTCGCCGGGCCGGGCGTGACGCCGGAGCAGAAGGCCCTGTGCAGCGGGCTGCTCAGCGCCGTCGGCGCCGTGGAGTGGCTGGAGGACGAAGACCTCATCGATGTGGTGACGGCGGTGTCCGGCGGCGGCCCGGCCTATGTGTTCCTGCTGATCGAAGCCCTGGCCAAGGCCGGCGAGGCGGCCGGCCTGCCGGCGGACATCGCCATGCGGCTCGCCCGCGGCACGGTGATCGGTGCCGGTGCCCTGGCCGAGCAGTCCCGCGAGGCGGCCGACGAGCTGCGCCAGAACGTCACCAGCCCCGGCGGCACCACGGCGGCCGCCCTGGCCGAGCTGATGGACGGCGATGCCCTGACCGAGCTGCTCACCCGCGCCGTTGCCGCCGCCGCCGCCCGTTCGCGCGAACTGGCCGGCTAGGACATGGCGGACGACCAGCTGCCCGCAGCCGCACGCAGGGTGCAGGCGGTGATCGAGGCTGCCGGCGTGCCGGCCCGCGTGGTGGTGTTCTCCGAAACCACCCGCACCGCCGTCGATGCTGCGGCGGCCATCGGCTGCACGGTGGCGCAGATCGCCAAATCGCTGGTGTTCCGCACCGATCCGGGGGACCGCCCGGTGCTGGTGGTGGCATCCGGCGTCAACCGGGTGGACGAACGCGCCGTGGCGTCGGTGCTGGCGGAGCAGACCGGCGGGGCCCGCATCAAGCGCGCCGATGCCGATTTCGTGCGCGCCAACAGCGGCTATGCCATCGGCGGGGTGCCGCCGGTGGGCCACGCCACGCCGCCGCTGGTGGTGCTGGACCAGGACCTGCTGGCGCTGCCGGAAATCTGGGCCGCGGCGGGCACGCCCAATGCCGTGGTGCAACTGACGCCCGACCAGTTGGCAGCACTGACCGGCGGCACCGTGGCGGCCATCGCCAAGTCCGCCTGAAGCCGTCCGGCTGAACGAGCCCGCCGAATCCATCTGCCTGCAACAGTTTCGCGAAATTGCCGGCCCGATGGGGGACAGCGCCGATGCGGCGCCGGCCCGAAATGCTCTAAGGTGCGGCGGTGCAGCGAACGCGGAGGACTGGGAGTGATGGCCGAGCTGACCACCGAGGACACGATCATTGCAGCGGCACTCGATCTGGCCGGCGCGCGCGGCTGGGATGCCGTGACGATGACGGAGATCGCGGCTGCCGCCGAGGTGCCGCTGGCGGAGACCGCACGGCTGTTCCCCGACAAGGGGGCGGTGCTGGACGGGCTCGGCCGCATGGTCGATGCCGCCATGCTGGCCGGCGGCCCGGCCGATGCCGAGGAGAGCCCGCGCGACCGGCTGTTCGACGTGATCATGCGCCGCTTCGATGCCCTGGCTGCCCACAAGCCCGGCGTCGAATCGGTGCTGCGCAGCCTGCGCGGCGATCCGCTGACGGTGCTGGCGCGCCTGCCGGGGGTGGAACGCTCGGCCGCCTGGACGCTGGATCTGGCGGGTGTTGCCGCCGGCGGACTGGGCGGTGTGCTGCAGGTGCGCATCCTCGCTTTGGCCCTGGCCCGCGTCACCTGGGTGTGGCTGCGCGACGAGAGTCCCGACATGGCGCAGACCATGAAAGAGCTGGACCGTGTGCTGGCCAACGCCGAACCGGTGCTCAGCCGCGTCGGCCAGGGATTCCTGCGGCGCAAAAATAAACCAAAAGATGAACTCGGAGGCGAAGATCAACCCGCGGATTCATAAGGACTTTCCCGCCGGCCCTCGCAATGCTGCACTGCACAAAAATCCTTGACGCGACGGGCCGACATGCTCATTATGTAGGCATCGTATCAACCGAACGGCGCCTGTCGGGCCAAGCCCGTCCGCCGAAGCCCCTTAGGAGGTCGTGAAGATGGTCGATCAGTTTAAGCCGCTGTGGGACATGGACATCACCAAGATGATGGGCGACTTCAAGTTCCCCGGTCTGGACGTCGAAGGCATTATGGCCACCCAGCGGAAGAACATCGAAGCCGTGCAGGCCGCCAACAAGCTGGCCATGGAAGGCCTGCAGGCGGTCGCCCAGCGGCAGACTGAGATCCTCCGCCAGACCATGGAAGAGATCTCCAAGATGATGCAGGACATGATGGCTGCCGGCACGCCGGAAGACCGCATGGCCAAGCATGCCGACCTGCTGAAGACCGCCTTCGAGCGCACCCTGTCGAACATGCGCGAGATGGCCGAGATGATCGCGAAGTCGAACACCGAGGCTGCCGAAGTCATCTCCGCCCGGGTCAGCGAGAACCTGGAAGAGATCAAGGGCATGGCGAAGGCCGCCAAGTAGGCGCTTTCCCTCCTGCGAGATTTGGAAACGGGGCCGCCAGTCGGCCCCGTTTTCGTTTCTGGGGCCTTGTGTCTTCGCTCAGGCGTAGATCCAGATCAGCAGGCCGATGCCCAGTGCCACGCGGTAGACCACGAAGGGCGTGAAGCTGGCGCGCCGCAGCCAGGCCATCATGGCGGCGATGGCGGCAAGCGCGAACACGAAGGACAGCACCGCCCCCAGCACGGCATCGAGCCCCAGGGTCACGTCGCCGGCGTCCACCAGGTCCTTGGTCGCCAGCACGCCGGCGCCGAGGATGGTGGGGATCGACAGCAGCAGGGAAAAGCGCGCCGCTTCCTGGCGGTTCAGCCCCAGCGCGCGCCCCGCCGTCATGGTGATGCCCGAGCGGCTGGTGCCGGGGATCAGCGCCAGCACCTGGGCGAGGCCGATCCACAGCGCGCCGGTCCAGCCGAGATGGTCCACCTGCTTGCCGGCGGGGCAGTAGCGGTCGGCGGCATAGAGCACCAGGCCGAAGCCCAGCGTGGCCCAGGCCAGCACCTCCACGCTGCGCAGCATTTCCGGCCCGGCGGCGTGCAGCGCCAGCCCCGCCACCACCACGGGGATGGACGCCAGCACCAGCCACACCGCCAGCCGCCCGGCCGGTGTCACCCGGCCTGCCAGCAGCGCCAGGGCGCCCATCACCAGGGCCGCCACGTCGCGGCGGAAATAGATCAGCACGGCGGCCAGTGTGCCGACATGCACGGCGATGTCGAAGGCCACCCCCTGGTCGCTCCACCCCAGCAGGGCCGGCACCAGCACCAGATGCGCACTGGAGCTGATGGGCAGGAATTCGGTGATCCCCTGGACCAGGGCGAGGACGACGATTTCGAGCAGCGACATGGGGCGGCCGGCACCAGAGTGGGGGAAGACGCAAGGCGTGCAGCGGCCGTTCCCATGGCGAAGCCGCGGCGTCAAGCGGCTTTGACGGGGGCCGGATCGCGCCGCCGTGCCGATGCACATCATCCCATGTCGGGACGATATTGACTGAAAATTGTGCAGAGTCCGGCGAGGTTTGGCGGGGGGCCGTTAATGACCCCACAAATATAGTCCCACTTCGGGATGAAGCCCCTGAATCACTTCGACATTGCCGGCGAAACGCCTTAAGGACCATCGGCGCTGCCCGCGTTGCCGGGCGGTGCGGGGTCGTGCGCGCTGCGGGCTGGCGGCGACTCGCAGACGAGGCAGGGTCGCTGCGCACGGTAGCCGGAGCGGCCACGGGGGATGGGACAGATGGCAACGAAGATGTTGCGGTTCGTCGATACGCGGATGCAGACGCCGGACAAGCGCGCCGCAGCGGAGCGCCGTGCCGACTGGCAGGAGATTTACGGGGACTATGCCCGCGCCAAGGCGGAGGAGCAATCCTCGCGCTGCTCGCAATGCGGCATCCCCTTCTGCCAGGTGCATTGCCCGCTGCACAACAACATCCCCGACTGGCTGAAGCTCACCGCCGAAGGCCGGCTGGAGGAAGCCTACGAGGTGTCCTCGACCACCAATTCCATGCCGGAAGTGTGCGGCCGCATCTGCCCGCAGGACCGCCTGTGCGAAGGCAACTGCGTGATCGAGCAGTCCGGCCACGGCACCGTGACCATCGGCTCCATCGAGCGCTACATCACCGACACGGCCTGGGAAAACGGCTGGGTTAAGCCGCCCAAGCCGGCCCGCGAGCGCAGCGAAAGCGTCGGCATCATCGGCGCCGGGCCGGGCGGCCTGGCGGCGGCGGAGATGCTGCGGCGCAAGGGCTTCCAGGTGACGGTGTACGACCGCCACGACCGGGTGGGCGGGCTGCTGATCTACGGCATCCCCAACTTCAAGCTCGACAAGGAAATCGTTGAGCGCCGCCACCGCCTGCTGGCCGATGCCGGTATCGTCTTCCGCACCCAGTTCGAGGTGGGGCGCGACGCCACGCTGGCGGAACTGCGCAGCCAGCACGATGCCCTGCTGATCGCCACCGGCGTCTACAAGGCACGCGAAATGGCGGTGCCGGGGGTCGGGCTGGGCAATGTGGTGCCGGCGCTGGACTTCCTCGTCACCGCCAACAAGGTGGGCCTGGGCGACCAGGTGTCTGCCTTCACCGAGGGCGGGCTGAACGCCGCCGGCAAGAAGGTGGTGGTGATCGGCGGCGGCGACACCGCCATGGACTGCGTGCGCACCGCGGTGCGCCAGGGGGCGACGGCGGTCACCTGCCTTTACCGCCGCAACCGGGCCAACATGCCGGGCAGCCAGCGCGAGGTGGCCAATGCCGAGGAGGAGGGCGTGGAGTTCCTCTGGCAGGCGGCCCCGGAAGCCTTCCACGGCGACGACGTGGTGACGGGCGTGCGCGCGGTGAAGATGCATCTGGGCATGCCGGACGCCACCGGCCGCCAGTCGCCCGAACCGATCCCCGGCTCCAGCTTCGTGCTCGACTGCGATCTCGCCATCAAGGCGCTGGGCTTCGACCCGGAAGACCTGCCCACCCTGTTCGGCGAGCCGGAGCTGAAGGTCAGCCGCTGGGGCACCGTGCGGGTCGACATGAAGACCATGATGACCAGCGTGGACGGCGTGTTCGCCGCCGGCGACATCGTGCGCGGCGCCTCGCTGGTGGTGTGGGCGATCCGCGACGGCCGCGACGCCGCCGCCCAGATCGAGACCTACCTGAAGCAGAAGGCCATGCCGGCAGCCGACGGGTCGGCCGCCCGCGTTGCCGCCGAATAGGCGCGGGACGACGCCCGTGCTGACGCTCCATGACATGCTGTTGTCGGGCAACTGCCACAAGGTGCGCCTGCTGCTGCGCTGGCTGGGCGTGCCGTTTCGCCGGGTCGAGGTGGATGTGTTCGGCGGCGGCAGCCACACGCCGGACTTCCTGGCGCTCAACCCGGCTGGCAAGGTGCCGGTGCTGGTGTGGGACGACGGCCGCACCCTGCCGGAATCGGGCGCCATCCTGCTGCACTTCGCCGAGGAGACCGACTGGCTACCCGACGACGCCTGGGAACGCGCCCAGATGTACCGCTGGATGTTCTGGGAACAGTACAGCCACGAAACGGCGGTGGCCGTGATCCGCTCCGTGGTGCTGTACAACCGGCCCTTCGGTGCCGAGCGCAAGGCCCAGCTTCTTGAGGACGGCACCGCCGCCCTGGCGCTGATGGACCGCCACCTTGCGGGCCGCGACTGGTTTGTCGGCAACCGCCGCTCGCTCGCCGACCTCGTCCTCTACCCGTACACCGCGGTGGCGGAGGATGGCGGTCTGGAGCTGGCCGGTTTCCCGCACCTCAATGCCTGGCTCGACCGGTTCGCCGGCCTGCCCGGCTTCGTTCCCATGGACCATGACACCGGCTGGGATGCAGCGGCGTGACCGCCGCCCCGCTTCCCGCCGCTTCCTCTCCCAACCCCTTTTGAGGGTGCCGAGCGATGACAGAGATCCAGCAGCAGCAGCTTGAGACCGGAGCCGAGTTCGTGGAGCGCTATCAGGCGAACCGCGACCGCCTGGTGGCCGCCGACGCGTACGATCCGGCCGAGGAGCACGATGCCTGCGGCGTCGGCTTCGTGGCAGCGCTGGACGGCAAGCCGCGCCGCGAGGTGGTGGAAGCGGCGATCAACGCGCTGAAGGCGGTGTGGCACCGCGGCGCCGTCGATGCCGACGGCAAGACCGGCG
>JAGQRL010000204.1 GCA_020425485.1 Rhodospirillaceae bacterium | reverse complement strand
GGAAACGCAATCGGCCCTCTCCCCCACCCGGCCACCCACGCCAATGCAGGCGCAGGGCGGGCCGTAAGGGGGAAAGGGCCGATGCTGCTAAGGCCCTGAAGTCTCTAGTGGTTCATGAAGATGGGCACATCGGATCCCTTGATGACGCCCAGGGTGACCTCGCTGAACACCGTGTGCAGCAGCGCCCGGTGGAAGCTGACGCCCATCACGATCACGTCGCAGTCCTGCTCGCGCTGCGTCTTCAGGATGGTGGTGGTGGGGTCGCCGGTCTCGTGCTGGGTGGTCACCGGGTAGCCGTGGTCGCGGCAGTAGTCGGCAGCGCGATCCAGCAGCACCGCCGCCTTGGCCGCCGAGGGCTCCACCGCCATGATGTGCAGGTGCATGCCCGGCCACAGGCACATCTGCACGAAGCGCTTCATGGCGTTGGCCGACGACTTGGTGCCGTTGAAGTTGATCAGCGCCTTGCGCACCGGCCGGTAGCCCTCGCCCACCGCCAGGATCGGCCGCACGCCTTCCTTCGCCAGGTGCAGCAGCACATCCTCCGGGTCGGGCACGACGCCGTGGTCGAACCAGTCGCGCAGGCCCAGCACGCACAGGTCGTTGTACTGCCAGTGCTCGGCCAGGATCTTGAAGGGATCGCCTTCGGCCAGGAGCTGGGTGTAGGGCACGCCCTGTTCGTTGGCGCGGGCAATCACCGTCTGGATGGCGGCCGTGGCGTTTTCCGCACTCTGCTTGATGCGATCCTTGCGCAGCATCTCCGCCATGCCGCCGGCACCGATCGGCACCATGCCGACATGGGACAGCCGGTCGACATCGATGATCGACAGGATGTCCAGCTTGGCCTCGTGGCGCTGCGCCAGATCCAAGATGTAGTCGATCTTGCTGCCGGTGGACGGGGTGCCGGACACGCCGACCAGAATACGCTTGATCATCGGTTCGTCCTCTTGCCGCTGGCGCCGTGCGGGGGCAGACACCCGCCCGATCGGCCTGCGCAGCTCTTCATCCTTCGGGACCAGACGGTCCGCTTACTCAATGACGTTAGGAACACGGCTCACCGCCGCTGGCAAGGGGGGTACCGGCCGTGGACAATTCCGAAGGTGCCCAATCGCGCGGGCGCGATCAACGCAGCCGTCGGCGTGGCGGGCCTCGCCCAGCGCACGGCTGCCCTACGCCGCTACATCAGTCCGAGCGCGTTGAGCATGCCGACGATGCACTGGGACAGCGGGATATAGTCCGAATTGGGCAGGGAAAACGCGCGCAGGAACTCCGCCTCCGGCATCCGCCGGTGGAGGTAGAGATCGAGGATCTGGGCACTGACCGGGTGCATGCGCTCGGGCCAGATGCACAGGATTGGCACGATTTCCTGGGCCACGGCTCCGTCAATCCACGAAAGCCGCGATCATAGCCTAGTTTTCGCAGGCACACCCCAAGCGCCGGGCCGACACACGCGGATGTGTTCGACGCCTCAGGCGGCGGAAACAGGTGCCGGCCGCAGGATCAGGCCGCTTCGGTCCGGGGCTGGTCGGCACACTCGTTGGTATAGCGATCCAGCAGTCTTGCGCTGGTTTCGGTGGCCCCGCAGGCGGGACATTCGACGCTGAGGCCCAGGCGCTTGCGCATGAACCGGTGGCTGCACTCACAACCCAGCCGGTACCCAGCCTCAGTCTTTTCAAGGATTTTCATTCGAGTACCTCCCACGGCCCAAGCCTAGCGGAGGTGGCTCGACGACACCAGAAAAAGTTGTGAGCCAGGGCCGCGACCCCAGGCTGGCCGTGGGCTGCGGCACCGGGCCTGTCCCGGTGCCGGCCGGCACGCGCATGGGGCCTCGACCGCCGAAATCGGCGGCCTGGGAAGCCTCTTCGCCGCAGGCGAAGGGCGGCTTAGTGGTGGGCCGTCACCGAGGGGTGATGGTGGGCAGGAACCAGATGGGACAGCCCGTGCCACAGCGACCGCGCACCCCAGCCGATGCCGTGGCCGATGGCCGCGAACATGGCGTAGGCACAGGCGGCCCGCTGGCGATGGGCTTCGACCAGATATCCGGAGATCACTTCCGGCTGGAGGGCCAGATGGTAGGGCCCATAAAGATCCTGAGTTTCGCGCATACCGTTTTCGACGTTCATGGAAACCGCTCCTAGTGTGTGCGGACATCCTCCCGGCCGTAGGCGCTTAGACCTTCTTGTCATTCCGTTTATTCCGCATCGCAACATATCGTCCGTGTTTAGTGATGTTCAACCGCCTACCCTGCCGATCAGCCCTGTTATTTTCGCGACCCGCGAGCCGGCCGAAGATCGCCGCCCACCGCCCTTTCCACAGCGCCGGGAGCCGCCGGGCCACCGACTCGACCGGCCCCCGGTGCCGGCCGGCAATCCGGTCGCCGCAGATCTTTTTGATCGAAATCAAAGCATTGGCCGGCCCGGCCGGCGGCAGAGCCGGCAGCCGGCGCAAACCCCGGGGATTCCGCCAGCGGCCCCTCGGGCGCGGCACGCCGGCCACCCGGCCGCGGCGTCCTACCGCAGTGCAGCATAGCTGATCTGCGGCCATCACTTAACTTTCAATAAACCCTGTCGCGGAAAAATGTCGGGGACGGACGCGAATATGCCGCATCAGGGGTATGCCGGCGTTCAGGCCAGTGTCACCGATGCGAGGTACCGATTTCGCTGGGGGACCGGATGACGTCTGTCGAGGCCGAAGATCAAGCCGGGCGAGGCCGCCGCCGCCGCCCCCGCCGCGAGGTCTCCACAGCGATCCGCCAGCCCCAGCTTGGCCGCGTCGTCTCCAGCCTGCCCACCTTCGAGCTGGTGGGCGCCGAGGGGGTCGAGCGCATCCACGCCGCCTCGCTCAAGGTGCTGGCCGAGGTGGGCATCGACTTCCTGCATGAAGATGCCCGCACCGTGCTGAAGGCAGCCGGCGCCACCCTGGGCCCGGAACCGGAGCGGGTGCGTTTCGATCCCGCCCTGGTGGATCACCTGGTGGCCCAGGCCCCGGCCCAGTTTCCGCTGCTCTCCCACGTGCCGGAACGCTCCGTCGGGTTCGGCGGGCGGGAGATGGTGTTTGCCGCCGTCGCCAGCGCCCCCAACGTGTCCGGCCTGGGCGCGCCGCGCCGGCGCGGCAATTTCCAGGACTTCGAGGACCTGGTGCGCCTCGGCCACATGCTGAACGCCGTGCACATCTTCGGCGGCTATCCGGTGGAGCCGGTGGACATTGATCCGCGCACCCGCCACCTGGACTGCCTGCGCAGCTTCATCACCCTGTCCGACAAGCCGTTCCACGCCTATTCGCTGGGCCGCCAGCGCATCACCGACGCGCTGGAGATGGTGCGCCTCGCCCACGGGCTGACGGCCGAGGAACTGGCCGCCGCCCCGCGCCTGTTCACCATCATCAACACCTCGTCGCCGCTCCGCCTCGACGGCCCGATGATCGAAGGGCTGATGGAGATGGCGCGCCACGGCCAGATCGTCGTGGTCACGCCCTTCACCCTGGCGGGCGCCATGGCCCCGGCCACCATTCCCGGCGCGCTGGTGCTGCAGAATGCCGAAGCCCTGGCCGGCATCTGCCTGGTGCAGGCCACCAAGCCGGGCGCGCCGGTGATGTATGGCGGCTTCACCTCCAATGTCGACATGAAGTCCGGCGCACCGGCCTTCGGCACCCCGGAATACGCCCAGGCAACCATCGTCGGCGGCCAGCTTGCCCGCCGCTACAACATCCCCTTCCGCTCCTCCAACGCCAACGCCTGCAACACGGTGGACGCCCAGGCGGCCTACGAGAGCAGCAATTCGGTGTGGGCGGCATCCCTGGCCGGCTGCCACCTAATGATGCACGCCGCCGGCTGGATGGAAGGCGGGCTCACCGCCAGCTTTGAGAAGATGGTGGTGGACGCGGAGATCCTGTCGTCCATGGCGGCCTTCCTGAAGCCGCTGACGGTCGACGACGAGACCCTGGCGCTGGACGCCATCACCGAGGTGGGGCCGGGCGGCCACTTCTTCGGTGCCGCACACACGCTGGCGCGCTACGAGACGGCGTTCTACGCGCCCATCCTGTCCGACTGGCGGAATTTCGGGGCCTGGACCGATGCCGGGGCGCCCGATGCCACCCAGCGGGCAGCATCCATCGCCCGCAGCCTGGTGGATGCCCACCAGCCGCCGGACCTCGATGCCGGCCGCCTGGAGGCGCTGGACGCCTTCATCGCCAAGCGGCGGGAAGAAGGCGGCGCCCCGCCGCTGTAGGCGGTCCGCGCCGGTGCCTTAGCCGCCGCCGGGCAGGGCCGGGGCTTCGCCGTCTGCGGGCGCTTCGCCGTCCGCCGGTTCCTCGCCCTCCTCCATGCCGTCTTCGGGCGGCGGCGGAGGCAGGGCGGCACAGGCTTCGTGCATCTCGTCGATGGCATCGCGGGAACCGCGCAGGCCGAACCACAGCTCCGGCAGCACCTCCACCTGCACCAGCAGGCGCGCCCCGGCGGCCAACCGGCGGGCCAGCTCCTCCACGAACACCGGGTTGGAGTTGGTGACGAGCAGGCTGTTGTAGGCGGCCTGGCGCGGCCACAGGGCTTCGATGGGGTTGCGGCCGTCCACCCGGTAGCGCACCTGAAGCGCATCGGCCTCGCTGTCGTAGCCCAGATATTCCAGGCTGACGAAGGGCAGCCCTTCCGGTGAGCAGCCGATCTGCAGTGCTGCATCGCCGGAATAGGCCATCACCGTGGCCACATGGCCGATGGCCGAGCCGTCGGCGGCCGGCAGCTCGCGCATGCTCCACTGGGCTGCCGCCGGAGCTGCCGCCAGCGCCAGCGCGGCGGCGACAACGGCCCCTGCCCCGCGAGCCAGAGCCCAGCGCCTCATGCCCAGCACCTCATGCCCGGCGCCTGCGGCGGCGCCCGCCGCTGTCCTGCCCGGCCTCGCCTGCCTGGCGCTCCGGCAGGGCGACGGCCTGGGACAGGTTGGGGAAGGCATCGCTGGCGTGGGGGATCGCCATGGCGTCCACGAAATGCTCCTGGAAGCGCGGCTCCACCGCCGTTTCCACCTTTTCGATCCGCCGCACCACGTCCTCGATCTCCGCCCGTGCGGCCCGGTTGAGCAGGGCGATGCGCGCCCCGGTGCCGGCCGCGTTGCCGCCCGCCGCCACCTTGTCCAGCGCGCAGTCGGGGATCAGCCCGAGGATCATGGCATAGGTGGTGTCGATGTGGCTGCCGAAAGCGCCGGCCAGCGTGATGCGGTCCACCGCCGTCACGCCCATGCGGTCCATCAGCAGCTTCACTCCGGCATAGAGGGCGGCCTTGGCAA
>JAGQRL010000203.1 GCA_020425485.1 Rhodospirillaceae bacterium | reverse complement strand
GCCGGGTTTCGCGGAACTTGCGCTCCACATCGTATTCCTCGGCAAAGCCGAAGCCGCCGAAGGTCTGGACGCAGGCGTTGGCCGCCTCGAAGGAGGCATCGGCGGCCAGCATCTTGGCCATGTTCGCTTCCCCGCCGGGGTTGGCGCCGGCTTCGTAGAGCCGCAGCGCTTCGCGCACCATCAGTTCGGCCGCCCGCATATGGGCATAGGCGGTGGCGATGGGGAACTGAATGCCCTGGTTCTGGCCGATCGGCCGCCCGAACACCTGGCGATCGCCGGCATAGGCGGTGGCCTTCTCGATGAACCACTTGGCGTCGCCGATGCACTCCGCGGCGATCAGGATGCGCTCGGCGTTCATGCCCGACAGGATGTAGCGGAAGCCCTTGCCCTCCTCGCCGATCAGGCTGTCGGCGGGGATCGCCATGTCGTCGAAGAACACCTCGCAACTGTTGTGGTTCATCATCGTGCGGATGGGCCGGATGGTGAGCCCGTTGCCCAGCACCGTGCGCATATCGACGATGAAGGCGGACAGGCCATCGGTCTTCCTGGCCACCTGGTCGCGGGGCGTGGTGCGGGCGAGCAGCAGCATCAGGTCGGAGTGTTCCGCCCGGCTGGTCCAGATCTTCTGGCCGTTGACGATGTAGCGGTCGCCCTCGCGCCTGGCCGTGGTGCGCAGCGATGTGGTGTCGGTGCCGCTGGTCGGCTCCGTCACGCCGAAGGCCTGCAGGCGCAGTTCGCCGCTGGCGATCTTCGGCAGGTACTCCTCCTTCTGCGCGTCCGATCCGTGCCGCAGGATGGTGCCCATGGTGTACATCTGGGCGTGGCACGCAGCGGCGTTGCAGCCCTGGCGCTGGATCTCTTCCAGGATCGCCGCGGCGGCGGAGAGCGGCAGGTCCGATCCGCCATAGGCTTCGGGGATCAGGGCGGCCAGGTAGCCCGCTTCGGTGAGGGCATTCACGAAATCGGTGGGGTAGGCGCGCGCGGCATCCAGCTTGCGCCAGTATTCGTTCGGGTAGTGGGCGCAGAGCCGGGCGATTTCCGCGCGAATGTCCGCATACGGCTCGTCTTCAACGCTGGTCATGGGCTTTCCGCCTTCTTGCCTGCCGCCACGGCCTGCCTGGGTGGCCGCCGCGGCTGGGCCGTGCAGTGTGGTGATGCCGCCAGCATCCGCGGGCGTCTGCTGTCTGTCCAATACCTTGCAGAGATGGCGACCATTCGCGCTGCCGTCCGATTGCGCCGCGTGGCTAACGCGACCTATCGTCGGACGGACAACAAGGTGGCCCCGCATTGGGGGAGGACTAAAGATGGCAGACCCGGCCAGCAACGCCGGCCTTGCGGACACAACGCCGGGGCCAACCGCCCGCAGGCCGGTGGTGGAGATCGCCGAAGCGGACATCGTTGCCAGCGTGCGCGATGCGTTGCAGTTCGTGTCCTACTGCCATCCCAAGGATTTCATCCAGCACCTGGCCGCCGCCTACGAGCGCGAGGAGGGGGCCGCGGCCAAGGATGCGATTGCCCAGATCCTGGTGAACTCGCGGATGGCGGCACTCGGCCACCGGCCGATCTGCCAGGACACCGGGCTTGTCGTCGTCTTTGCCAAGGTCGGCCAGAATGTCCGCATCGCTTCGGACCGGCCGCTCGGCGACCTGGTCAACGAGGGCGTGCGCCAGGCGTATCTGGACGAAGCCAATCCGCTGCGCGCCTCCATGGTGGTCGATCCGCTGTTCGAGCGGCGCAACACGAAGGACAACACGCCGGCGGTCCTGCATGTGGAGATGGTACCGGGCTCGACGCTGGAACTCACCGTCGCCGCTAAGGGCGGCGGATCGGAAAACAAGGCGCGGTTCGCGGTGCTGAACCCGGCCGGTTCGGTGGTCGACTGGGCGGTGGAGACGATGGAAACGCTGGGGGCCGGCTGGTGCCCGCCGGGGCTGATCGCGCTCGGCGTCGGCGGCAGTGCGGAAAAGGCGATGCTGCTGGCCAAGGAGGCGCTGCTTGAGCCGCTGGATATGGGCGACCTGATCCGCCGCGGCCCCGCCAGCCCGGAAGAGGAGCTGCGCCTGGAGCTGTACGACAAGATCAACGGCCTGGGCATCGGTGCCCAGGGGCTGGGTGGGTTGACCACGGTGCTGGACGTGAAGATCGCCACCTATCCCACCCACGCCGCATCCAAGCCGGTGGCCCTGATCCCCCAATGCGCGGCCAACCGGCATGCCACCATCGTGCTCGACGGGTCCGGGCCGGCGCGCATCGATCCCCCCGACCTGGCGGACTGGCCGCAGATCGTGATCGACCGCACGGCATCGGCGGCGCGCAAGGTCGATCTGGCGACGCTCACGCGCGCGGACATGGCAACCTGGCGGCCGGGCGAAACCCTGCTGCTGTCCGGGCGGATGCTGACCGGGCGGGACGCGGCCCACCGCCGAATGGCCGAGATGCTGGGACGCGGCGAAGCGCTGCCCGTCAGCCTGGAAAACCGCGTCATCTACTATGTCGGCCCGGTCGATCCGGTGGGCGAGGAAGTGGTGGGACCGGCCGGCCCAACCACCGCCACGCGGATGGACGGCTTCACCGACCTGATGCTCGATCAGGGACTTCTGGCGATGGTCGGCAAGGCGGAACGCGGTGCCGCAACGGTCGCCTCGATTGCCCGCCACCAGGCGGCCTATCTGATCGCCGTGGGCGGGGCGGCCTTGCTCGTGTCCAAGGCCATCCGTTCGGCCCGCGTGCTGGCGTTCGCCGATCTGGGCATGGAAGCGATCTATGAGTTCGAGGTCGAGGACATGCCGGTGACGGTGGCCGTCGACCCCGCGGGAGCCTCGATCCACGCCCTTGGGCCCACCTTGTGGCGGGGCCGGCACCGGCCGGTTGGCGTGGCGCGGGGGTAGCGCTCCCGTCGTCCGGGTGCGGTTTGGTGCATCGCCGGAAATGGCGATCCTGAACGATCACCGGGCCGGGAAAGTCCGCATTGGATTTCTCAGTTCCGTCAGCTAGAAATTGCGAGAACTGGGAAGGTGGCAACCATTAGCGCTCACAAATCAAATCCCGCTCGCGTGTTCGTGGCAACCGATCGCCCGGACGATCTGGAAGGATTGCTGGCGTATATCGATCGGAACTTTGAACTGGTGATTGCCGCCAGTCGCAGCGAGGTGCTCGCCGATGCCGACTTGCGGTCGGCGGTGGCGGTGGTGTTCACCGAACAGCCGAGCGACGTGGACGCGCGCGATTTCTGCCGGCGCATCGACCCCAGATGGCAGAACCGGCCCAAGGTGGTGGCGGCGGGCTCACGGGGGGCGGCCTGGACCTCTTTCGTCGATCACCAGGTGCCGATCGACGGCATGATCTACCTGGACGACCCGGACGACCAGCAGATCGGCGCGTTCGGCATCCTCGCCAGCCTGCGGGCCGAAGCGGCCATCGCCGCACTCGGCGGCACGGCGGCCGCCATCTGGCAGCAGTCGTGCAAGCTCATCAACACCGTGGAGATCCTCGTTGCCTCCGGGCAGCCGATTCCGCGCGGCGCCATTCAGTCGCTCTGCGCCGTGGTGGTCGATGCCGCCGACGAGTCCGTGCTGAGCGCGATGGTCCGCGTGCTGCGCGACCACCATTCGGAAACCATGGTGCACAGCCTCGATGTCGGCCTGAACGTGCTGCTGCTCGGCCGCCATGTCGGCATCCGCTCGCGCAGCGACCAGTTCCTGCTGTTCGAGGCCGGCCTGC
>JAGQRL010000202.1 GCA_020425485.1 Rhodospirillaceae bacterium | reverse complement strand
GCATTGTTCACCAGGATGTCCGGCCCCAGGCCCGCCGCCGCGATGCGCCCGAACAGCGCGTCGATCTCCGCGGTGGCGGACACATCGCATGGCTCCACCCAGGCCCGCCGGCCAAGGCTGCGGATGGCCTCGGCCGTTTCCTCCAGGTCTGCGGTGCTGCGGGCGGACACGATCACGTCCGCCCCCGCTTCGGCCAGCCCGACGGCGAGCGCCTGGCCGATGCCCCGGCTGGCCCCGGTGACGAGCGCTGTGCGCGACGACAGGTCAAAACGGCTGTTGGGCATGGGGAGCACTCGGCAGGCAGGGGGAAAGACCGGCCGAGACTAGTGCTTTCTCGCCTTTGGCGGAATCGGTTCCAGCTCACACCCCCGCCCTTGGGCCGGCCGGTCGGCCGCGGCCGACCGACCTTGCGGCGGGTCCTCACTCGTCGCCGAACGACAGCCCCATATTGGCAAGGATGTCGCCGACGGCCTCGATGATCGCCTCCCGCCGGCCCGACTGCACAACCAGGATCCCGGCGATGCCGCCGGCGATGACGACGCGCGCGTGGGCATAGGAGTTGATGGCCGTTCCCAGCAGCTTGAGCGACTGCTGGTGCACCGAGAGGATCGACGCGGCCATGCACAGGATCACCTGGTCGCCGCTCAGATAGCCGGTCGCGTCCAGATAGATGCAGCCCATGATGCCGGCATAGGCGGCGAACCAATGCCGCATGCGCACCAGGTCCTGCAGCATTTCGCCGACCTCGCGCATGTTCTGCCCATAGCCATGCGGGCCAATGCCCAGCACCGCACCGGTGGCGGGATCGAACCGCCAATAGGTCGGCCCGCTGTCGCCAAGCACCGTGGTGTCCGCCGGCGGGACGATCAGGGCATAGCCGGCGGCCAGATCCTGTTCGGCGAAGGCGCGGGTGGGGCCGGCCAGGCCCGTATCCGCCAGGGCCTGGGCATCGCCCGGCCCGACGAAGGTCCAATCCTCAGGCTGCAACGCGAAGGCCCGCGCGGCATTGTCCCGCGCCAGCGGGCTGCCGGGCACCGGCAGAAACAGGTTTTCGCCCAGCGTTGCCGACACCCCGTGGCGCACGCCGGCGGCGGGATCGGCCGAGGCCGGGGCCGCCCCCAGCGAGACGATGTCGATGGCGCTGGCGCCGGCCGGGTCCTGCCCCGCATGGTGATGGACGATCAGCACCGTCGGGCTGGCCATATCGGCCTGGCGGAGCCCGGACGGGCGGTCGGCCGCCCAATCCAGAGCGATGGAATGGGCGGATACCGGCTCGATCTCCGGCCGTTCGCCCGACAGCAGGCCCGACAGCACCGCCAGCACCGCGGCCATATCCTCAGCAGCGCCGCGCGCCGCCAGAGCGGCCGGGATGGTGCCGGTGGTCACGGCAATCTCGTCGGACACGAGCAGGGATGCCGCCCGCTCAACCCGTGCCGCGTCGTCCATCACAACCTCGGTGGACGCCTCTGCGCCGGCGCCGCCGAAGTAGTCATAGATCGTGCGCGTGGCCAGGTGCGGCTCGGCCCCCGGACCCGTGATCTCCACTTCCAGCCTGACGGCGACGAGGGTTGTGGCCGCGTCGTCGGCTTCCTGCCCGCCGGCTCCGCCGCCGAGCGCACCGCCCCCCAGCAGGCCGCCGCCGGTGTCGGACAGCCCTTCAATCTGCTCCTGCACCGCCTCGGCCGCCTCGCGGGTTTCGCCGGTGTCGGACACCGCCAGATCGATGAGGGTGTCCTCGCCGATGCCGATCGCCGGCACCCACGCCGTATGGGCGGCCAGCACCTCCTCCATAGTGGCGCCGGTTTCCGGGCTGCCCGGCAGCGGGCCGATATCCAGCGTGATCGGCTGATAGGCGGCCTCGGCGACGGGCAGTTCGGCCGCCACCAGGGTTTCGCTGTGCAGCTCCTGGCCGTCCCAGCGGTCGGCCACCACGCGCAGGGCCAAACGGTGGTCGAGATCGGCCGGCAGGTCGGGCCGCGCGAACACGGCTTCCGGCGCGCCATCGCCGACTTCCTCCGCAGACGGGTCGAGGTCGGACCAATCGCCGCCCAGGCTGTACTGCACCCACCAATGGTCGGCGAGGGCCGCGCGCTGCCGGGCCGTTGCCGCTTGGGCGGCGGCGCCCAGGGCTTCGGCCGGGATCATGCCGGCCAAGCGGACGCTCTGCTCGTCGATCAGCGCCGCCAGGGCAGCGTCGCAGTCAGCACCGGCGGCAATCTGGGCATCGGCATAGGCGGCGACCACAGACGGCTCAACGCCGATGGCCGTGGCGAGGCCCTGGACGTCGGCGCCGGTGTCGGCCGGCTCCGGCGCTTCCGCCGCCTCCGCACCGCCGCCGGCGGCCGCCAGCAGGGCGTCGATCTGCCCGTCGTCCAGCGTGCGGTGGGCAAGGCGCACATCGAAGCCGGCCAGGTACATCATCTCCGCCAGCAGGAGCGAGCGGTCCAGGCTGTTGCCGGCCCCTTCCATCAGCGTCGTCACCGGGCTGCGCAGGTGCCCGGCATAGGCCACCAGCGCTGTGTGATCGCGCACCCACTGGCGCAGCGGTGCCTCCTCCATGCCGGCGCCAAGCATCACCTCCACCGGATCGTCGAGCTGTGCGGGCACCGCCGCCGCCTCTTCGCCGAGGACAGCGGCGACCGCATCCATCAGCGCGGCCAGCTCGCCATCGGACAGGGCATCGACATCGAGAAAATCGACCTCGGGCTCGGTGGCGCAGGCATCGGCCATGGTGCCGTAGAGATCCGCCGGGCTCTGCGCGCCCGCGTCAGCCGGCAGCAGAAAGGCGAACAGCCAGGTGGCGGCAATACCGAGGGCGCCCGACCGGAGCCCCCCCTGTCGCGGCAAGTGCCGAACACGCGTCCGTGCTGGATCTCCCGTCTTTGCCCGAACGGATTTCTCGACGTTCATCCCCCGATCCCTCCCCCTTTTTGAGCGTATTTGTTGGGCGTCTACCGGTGCCCCGCCTCGCCAAATTGTCACCGCGGCCTAGTCGATGGTGACGATGGTCTCGCCCCCTGGCTGAATTGTGACGGGATCGAGGGACCGCGGCGGCTCGGTATCGAGGCGCAGATCGTAGCGCCCGGCGGGAAGCGCGATGGCGTCGCCGCCCACGGTGCCGCGCGCCACCTCCACCCCGCCCGCCAGCACCGTGACCGTCGGCGACACGGCATCGCTGAGGGCCGCCAGCAGCGTTGCCGGATCGCCCGCATCGAAATAGGCACCGCCGCCCAACTGCGCCCAATCGCGGAAGGTCGCCGCCAAAGCAGCATCGTTGATGGCGAAGCCGACGATGTTGATGCGCAGCGAGGTACCGGCGGCGCGCAGGCGTTCGATCTCCGCCTCCGGGTCGCCGCCGCAGGTTTCCTCGCCATCGGTCAGCAGCACCACCAGATGCGGGCCGGCCGCCGCCGCCATATCGGCGGGCACCTGCGCCAGCGAGGCGCCGATGGGCGTGCGGGCGAGGTTGACCGGCACCAGCGGCGCAATGGCCGCTTCCACCTGCTGGGGCTCCAGCGGCGCCAAGGCCACCTCAAGGTCGGTGTCGCACGATCCCGGAGCGCCCTGCCCGAACACGCGCACGGCAAACGGCGTGCCGGCCGGCAGCACGCCGTTGACGATCTGGCGCAGGGCTTCCACCGCCACGTTGAACCGGGTGCCGCCGCCCATCGGCTGCAGCATGCTGCCCGAGGCATCGAGGATGATTTCCACCGCCCCCGTGACACCGGCAGCAGCGTCCTCGCCCAGCGCCACGCGCAACTGCCCCGGTGCCGGCGGTGCGGGATCCAGATGGGCGAGGATGCGGTAGGGCTTGGGCTGGCGCAGCCAGGCGGCCAGCCGCCGGAAGTTCACATCCACCGCCTGCTCGCCCACCAGATAGGTGAAGTAGCCGCCATTCACCCCCGCCCAGTCCTGCATCATGTTGCGCAGCTCCCGGCCGGTGGCGTCGCGCGCATTGGTCGGCACCGCCAGGGCGAACACGCGCGGCCGCACAGTGGCGAACGCCTCCCACAGCTCCGGCGTCCGGCCATAGCCGGGGGACACGCCATCGGTGATCACGATGGCCGCGCGCACGCCGTCCTGCGCCTGCAACTCGCGCAAGCCCGCCAGCAGGGCCAGATGGGCATCGCTGGAGCTGACCTCGCGGCGGTCGTAGCCATGGGCGGCGGCGAAGGCGAGCGTGGCATCGTCGGTCCAATGCTCCAGCAGCGGCCGCGGATTGTCGCTGAAGGGAAACAGGTTCACCTCCTCGCGCCCCGGCACGATGCCGCGGGTGAAGCCGCGCACGGCGCTGAAGATGGCCGGCACGAAGCTGGCGACGCTGCCGCTGGTGTCCCACAGCAGGGCGATCGAGCGCGGCGGTTCCTCCACCTCCACGAAATACGCGCCCGGCGGCAGCCAGGTGGCGAAACGCACGGTGCCGCTGGAGTCCAGGGACAGGTCGCCCGGCACGGCTGCGCCCTCCGCGTCGTAGACCGTCAGGGTCACGTCCACGCTGGGCTGGTTGGTGAGTGCCAGGGAGAGGTGGCCGCCGGGCTCCGGCACCGTTACGCGATACCAGTCCACATCGCTGGCGAGCGCCACGGTGTCGCCGACACTGCGGTCGAACGCCAGCGGCGTGGCGGCATCGGCCGTGTCGCCGGCATCCGGCCCCAGGTCCGCGGGGCCGGCCGCGGCCTCCAACCGCTCGAAGATCGCTGCGCGCGAGCCCTGGCCCCATTCGCCGATGGCCGACAGGTAGCCATCGCCGACGGGCTGCTCGAACACGGCGATGGCGTCGGCGAGGATGGGGCGGCGACCCGCCGTCGCGGCATCGACGCTGAAGCGCACATAGCGCGCCCACACCGGCGCATCGAGCGCCAGGTGTGCGGCACCGGTGGCGTCGCGCTCCAGCGTCCAGGTGCCCAGCGGCTGCCACGGCCCCACGGCACTTTCGTTGGAGATCGCCAACTCCACGGCGGCCAGTGCTGCGTCCGCATCGGTGCGTTCGGCTTCCTGCCAGCCGAGGCCGGTGATCTGCGCCGCCCGCCCGTCGCGGAAGCCGATCACCCAGGCAATCGGTGCGGCCCGGTCGGCCGGCAGGCTCAGCCGCACGGCCTCCTCGTCGCGCACCAGCAGGGCCGTGGGATCGAACCAGGGGTCGGACCACACCAGCCGGCCGCCGAGCGCCTCGTCGGCCAGGTTCACCACCGCACCGCCGGGCGGCGGATCGCCGGGCACGCCGATGACGCGCAGCTCGCCCAGCGAAACCCAAGCGCCGCGCCCATCGGGGAAATGGCTATCGACCGGATGCAGCCGCACATGGGTGGCGGCAACGGGGGCCTCCAGCGCGAACGCCTGCTCTCCCCCCAGGGGATCGAGGGTGCCCGCAAGCACCGGGGCGAAGGTGGTGCCATCCGTGGAGACATGCAGTTCGAAGCGGCGCAGCCGATCCATCAGCCGGGGTGCCGGCGGCGGCAGCAGGGTGATGCCGGAGACCAGGACCGGCGTTTCGCCCGCCAGGTGCAGGGTCGGTGCGTAGTCATCCAGCGTGCGCGAGCGCCAGGCGGCCGTGCCCCCTTCGTTGATCAACCCGTCGATCAGCGCCAGGGCGTCCTCGTCGGCTTGGCCGCCCAGGCCCGCCCAGGCCAGGTTGAGGCCGCCGAGCATGCCGTCTGGCAGGGTCCAGGGGCCGCTGGGATGGACCGGCGGGATGTCGACGCCGGGCATGAGATCGACGCTGGCCGAGACAACCGGTGCGCCCGGCACACCGGCCGGCCGCGCGCCGACGGTGAGCGGGATGGCGTTGCCGCTCCACACATCGGGCGCGATGGACACGGCCAGATCCACCGTCGTGCCGGCACCGCCGGCCAGCTCCACCGAGCTGTGCGCAAGATCGACCTGCCAGCGCGCGTCGCCGGCATGGCTGACGAGGTCGAGCTGAAGCGGGGTATCGCCGGTGTTGGTGAGGATGAGCTGCCCCGCCACCCGCTGGCCCTGGCGGTGGAAGGCGGCGATCTCCGTGGTTTCGAGCGCCAGCTCCAGCGCCACGGGGGCCGGCGGCGGCCCCTGATCGGCGCCGTCGCCGCCGGGTTCAGCAATGGCGATGTCGTAGGTCTGGGCGCCGCCGCTGAACCCGATATGCACGCGGCTATCGGCCGGGAGGGTGAATTGCCAGCCCTCCGCTGCTGAGCCGGTGACCTCGCGGATGGGGGAAACGTCGCGCACCTGCCACAGGGCAGCGGGGTCGGGTACCACCTCCTGCAGCACTTCCAGGTAGAGCCGTTCGGCCGGCGGCGTGAGCGGGCGGATGGTGACCGGCGTGGGCTGGTCGACGCGGGGCATCTCGTACCAGTCCTCATCGCCGTCCAGCAATTGGCCGGCCAGCCGCGCGCCCAGTGCCACGGGACGGGAGAGGTACCAGGCGTCGTTCACCTCCAGGTCCGCGGGCCGCTCGAAATATGTCTGCGGTTCCACCGCCACGGCGTAGGGCAGGCGGCTGGGGTGGTCGCTGCTCACCGACAGGTAGTAGTCGCCGGGCGGCAGCAGGGCGGTCCATTGGGTGGGCTCGGCATCGGCCCCCGCATCGGCTGCGGGCGCCACGATGGTGGCCACACCATCTTCCGGCCGCCCCCAGCCGAGGTCCACGGACACCTCGGCATCGCCCGGCGGCTCCACGGCAAGCTCAACGACCGTCTCGGCCGCCAGGTAGAAGCTGTAGAGGTCGAGGTCGCGCGGGAAATCCAACAGGCCGGTGCGCCTTTGCCCCAGGCCCAGCGGCATGGCCCGGCCGAGTTCGTGGTTGGGCTCGATCTCGTCGGTGATGATCAGGTCCGGGTCCAGCGCCTGCGCATCGCCCTCCTCCACCGGTTGGGCCGGCGGGGCCGCACCGGGCGGGGCCGCACCTTCCATGCGCACCACCCGCAGGAGATAGCGGGCGTCGCTGCCGGACACCTCCACCCAGTGATCGCCCGGCGCCAGCAACAGGCTGGACAGCCGCACCACCTGCTCGCCGGGGCTGGGCGTGGCTTCAGCCACTGCTTCGCCGCTGGCGTTGAAGAGGCGCACCCGGTCGACCCCCGCCCCCGCCGCCTGGATGCGCCAGATGCCGGGATCGCCCGCCAGCGTAAGGCGGTGAAAGTCGGTCTCGCTGCCGACCAGTTCGCCCTGGGCGGCGAGCCGCTCGCCGATCGGCGAGGCCCAGTCGACGCTGTCGTTGGGCTCGTGTTCCACGGTGTCGCCCACCGGGCCGAGATCGACCGCTTCGAGGCGGTAGGCCGCCTCCGCGCCGTCCGCGCCTTCCACCTGCACGCCGTAGGGTCCGGGCGGCAGCACCAGGCCCGGCAGGGCCGCGGTCCCTTCGCCGGACCGCGCCTGAACTTCCGCGCCCTCGCCATCCAGCAAGGTGAGCGTGATCTGCCCGCCATCGGACCGGTCCGCCGCGATTTCCAGGTGCTGCCGGTCGGCGATCTCCAGGCGGAACACATCGACATCGGGCCGGCTGCTGCCGCCGAAGAAGCGGCCGTCCATGGCCTGGGAGAGGGCGAACGGCGATGCCTGATCGAGCGTATCGTTCGGTTCGGCTTCCCGGCTGGCCGTGCGCGCTGCCGCCGGCGTCGCCGTGAGCATCAGCGGCAGCCCGTCCTGGCGCGCCGACAGGGCGATGCGATAGGTGCCGGAGTCCAGCGCCAGATCCGCCAGGGTGATCCGCCCGTCATCGCCGGAAGCGGCCGCCGCGGCCAGTTCGCCGCCGTCCTCGCCGAACAGCGCGAGGCTGAGGCGCGCCCCCGGCGGCGCCTGGCCTTCGATCGTCCACAGGGTTTCCGCACCGGCCGCGTCGACCTGCCAGGCGATGGTGAGATCGCGGGCCTCGGCAACGGTGCCGGCCGCGAACGCCCCCGCCAGGACCGCGCCTTCCGCCGGTACCGCCGCGACCCCGCCGGCCGATGCCACCGTGAGCCGGTACGGCGTATCCGCGCCGCGGGAGGCGATCAGGCCGATCAGGTAGTCGCCCGGTTGCAGCAGCAGGGGTGGCAGGTCGAGCGTGCCCGCCACCGCGATGTCGGATCGATAGAGGCGGTCCGCCCCGGTAACGGCACCGTCGTCCGCCCGCTCCAGCCGGTGGATTTCCACCCGGCCGGTCCACTCCGCCTCGGTGGACAGCGAAATCGCCCGCCGGGTCAGCCCGTCGCCGGCTGCGATGCGCAGCCCGAAAATATCGATATCGCGGGAGGCCAGGATCCCGTCGAAACACAGATCATCCTCGGCAAATGAGAGGATCGCGCCCGGTTCAAACTGGTCATTGGGCTCGGCTTCCACCTCGCACGCCATGGCGGAGGCAAATGGTGCCAGCAAGAGGCAGAGAATAAATACAACAAGCATTGTACAATGGCTTCTTGTTGCCTCGCTATATTTTGTACTTCGTTGCGAGATCTCGGTCCACCGGTTAGGCGCAAGGTCTGCTCTTTGCCGCAGGGCGCGGAAGTGGGCGGCACGCGGCGGGGTCCCGGGTTGGCCGGAGTCGGCACCCCGCCCGCCTCATCCGGAATGCCTTGCCGACGCCGCCACGCAGCCACAATGCCCGGCTAGACAGCGCGGACGTCCATGACCCCTCCAGGAGCAGACCGTGCGGCGCTATCTGTCGATCATCATCGGAATGCTGACACTGTCCGCCAGCGCCCAGGCTGGCGAGAGCACCATCGCCGGGCACTGGCACATGCCGGCATCCGGCATGGTGATCGCCCTGGCGGAATGCAGCGATGCGATGTGCGGCGAGGTGATCGGCCTGCCCGATCCCGCGGCGCGCGACCAGTACAACCCCGATCCCAACCTGGCCGACCGGCCGCTGTGCCGCTTGCAGGTGCTGCGGGCCCAACGGTCGGACAGCTTCGATGGCTGGCACGGCGATTTCTACAATCCCGAGGACGGAACCCAGTACTTCGTCGAGCTGATGATCAACCAGGATGGCAACTTGCAGGTCTGGGGCCAGACCGGTGAGACGCTGATGACCCGCATCATACCGCTGGCCGTCGTCTGGACCCCGGTGTCGCCGGACCGGGAGCCCTGCGAGGTGCCGCCCGTTTCCTGAGCCAGGCTTCGGCGAACGCCAGATTGGGCAGCCAGCTCAGCCAGGCAATCGCCGGGTAGCCGACGCTGAAATCCAGCCGCAGCTCCACCAGCACGATCATCTCCAGGCGCAGGGTGACGGCGGCGAACGTCAGCGCCGCACTGCGCAGCATCCAGGCGCGGTGCCGGGCGATGTCGCCGGCCCGGGCGGCCAGAAAGCCGCGCAGGGTTGTCGCCAGCCAGGCCAGTGCCAGTGCCGCGAACCCGGCGGCCGCCACCGGGCCATAGGCAGTGCCGAAGGCGATGCGCAGCCCGGCCAGCCCGCCGACCATGCAAGCCGCCACATAGGCCCGGCCGATCCAGCGATGCGCTCTTGGGTGGCGCCGGCGCAGCCAGGGCAGAAGCTGCACCGGGGTCAGCAGCAGCGCCAGGCCGCCGGCGGTGGTGTGGGCGACGAAGGCGATCGGGTGGCCGAGGAAGTTCACCCGCAGGCCGGCCGGCAGCAGGCCGGGGTCGGCTTCCACATAGCGCAGCGCGAACACGCCGATGGGGATCGCCAGCCCCGCCAGACCCAGCAGCGCCAGGGCACGCAAGACAGCCGGCATGTGCGGTGCCTTCCAGCGCCGCACCCGGCCCAGCCCTGTGTTGCCGCCGGCTCTGCCGGTTTCCAGGCCGCCTGACGCTTGCTGCACGCTCACCCTGTCCTCCCCGTCCCTCGCGAGGTCCGGTGGCAGCAGCTACACGAAGAAACAGGCAGCAAAGTGGAGGCCGGCGCAGCCCTGGCTCACCCGGTCTACGGCACGCGGATGATGCGCAGGCCGTTGGTGGTGCCCGACGTGCTGAGCGGGAAGCCCGCGGTCATCACGATGGCCTCGCCGGAGCGGGCATAGCCTTCGCTGAGCGCGCGTTCGCTGGCGGCCGCCGCCATCTCGTCGGAGCTGTCGAAATGGTCGACCACCAGTGCTTCGACCCCCCAGACGATGGAGAGCCGGCGTGCCGTGGGAACGCTCGGTGTCAGCGCCAGCAGCGGTGTCGCCGGGCGGCGGCGGGCGGCACGGAAGGCGGTCGAGCCGCTGTTGGTGTAGGTGACGATCAAGGCCGCCGACAACGTTTCGGCCATCTGCCGGGCGCCCGTGGTCACGGCGTCGGCCTCCATCGCCCGTGGCGGCGGCGTGTAGGCATCGATGACGTTGCGGTATTTGGGGTCGCGCTGCACCCGCTTGATGATGCGGTCCATCATCGCCACGGCTTCCACCGGGTAGTCGCCGACAGCACTTTCCGCCGACAGCATCACGGCATCAGCACCCTGGTAGACGGCTGTCGCCACATCGGAGGCTTCCGCCCGCGTCGGCGTCGGTGCAGACACCATGCTGTCGAGCATCTGGGTGGCCACCACCACCGGCTTGCCCGCCCCGCGGCAGATATCGACGATCTGGCTTTGCAGCACCGGCACGTCTTCCGGCTGCATCTCCACGCCAAGATCGCCGCGCGCCACCATCACGGCGTCGCACTGCATCACCACCTCTTCCAGGTGCTCGATGGCGGACGGCTTTTCCAGCTTGGCCATCAGGCCGACCCGGCGCTGCGTCAGCTCGCGCGCCTCGATCAGGTCCTCCGGCCGCTGCACGAAGGACAGCGCCACCCAGTCGACGCCGAGGTCCAGCGCGAATTGCAGGTCCTCCTTGTCCTTCTCCGTCAGGGCAGAGATGGGCAGGCGCACATTGGGCAGGTTGACGCCCTTGCGGTCCGACAGCCAGCCGCCGGCAACGACGCGGGTATCAGCATAGCCCCTGCCGCAGCTTTCCACCCGCAGCCGCACCCGGCCATCGTCCAGCAGCAGTTCCGCCCCGTGCACCAGCGCTTCGAAGATTTCCGCATGGGGCAAGGGTGCGCGGCGGTTGTTGCCGGGCTGGTCGGTCAGGTCCAGGCGAAAGGGATCGCCCGGTTCCAGGTGGACGCGGCCTTCCGCAAAGGTGCCCAGCCGCAGCTTCGGGCCTTGCAGATCGGCGAGGATGCCGATGGGCCGGCCCGTGTCCTCCTCCACCGCGCGGATCGCTTCGTAAACAGCGCGATGGCTGTCGTGATCGCCATGGCTGAAATTCATGCGAAACACGTCCGCCCCGGCATCGAACAGGGCGGCGATTCGTTCCTGGCTGGATGAGGCAGGGCCCAGCGTTGCCAGGATCTTGGTGTGGCGGTAGCGGCGCATGGCCGGGAGTATAGGGGGATCGCCGGCGCGGGGGGAGCCTCGGCTTTGTCCAAACCGCGGAATCCTGCCCCGATCAGGGACACCTGGCCGAAGGCTGCCGGGGCCGGCCGCCAGAACGGATTCCGGGACGCTGCGTCACCCCGCCTGCCAGGCGGCGAGGTCGGTCAGGATGCGCGCCACCACCTCCTCGGCGGCGGCCCGGACGGGCGGGGACAGCGCTTCGCCGGCGGCGAAGCTTTCCCCCTCGATGCCGTAGAGGACGAGGCGGGGCGGCAGCCGCCCCAGCTCGCGCGCCAGGGCCACGGCTTCGGCCACCCCGAACAGATGGCTGGAATAGGCAAAGGTTCCGGCCGGGATCTCCGCCGTAGCACCCTCGAAACGGCGGATGCTGCCGGGGGCCGCCCTGCTCGCCATGGCATCCACCACGATGGCGGCGTCCACGCCCTCCCACAGGCCGATCAGGCTCGCCCCTTCCCCGCTGGCTTCCCTGGCCGCAACGCCGCGTTCGGCCAGCCGGTCAGCCACAAAGGGGCCGACGCCGTCATCCGTGCGGTAGCGGTTGCCGACGCCGATGACCAGCGGCTGCAGGACCGGGCCGGTCACTCCCGCTCGACGCGCAGGTCAAGGAAGTGGG
>JAGQRL010000011.1:28754-28969 GCA_020425485.1 Rhodospirillaceae bacterium | reverse complement strand
GTGTTTGCGGTGGACCCGCCCGGCGCCTGACGCCGGCTCTGCCGCATTGCAGCGGACATCAACGAAGCTTCACCAATCGGTCATCGAACCGAAACAGCCGGCCTCTATCACCTTCCCATGCCTTCTGTTATCACCAGAAGATAACGATTACATGGGGAGGTTCCGATGAAAATCCGTCTCGCGACGGCCGTTGCGGCTGTGGCTCTGTTCACCGC
>JAGQRL010000011.1:26105-28684 GCA_020425485.1 Rhodospirillaceae bacterium | reverse complement strand
TGGCCGACGACTTCAACGCCAGCCAGGACGACTACGTGGTGATCCCCACCAACCGGGGCAACTACACCGAAACCATGACGGCCGCCGTGGCCGCCTTCCGCGCCGGCGAGCAGCCGCACATCGTGCAGGTGTTCGAGGTCGGCACCGCCACGATGATGGCGGCGGAAGGTGCGGTCTACCCGGTCTACCAGCTCATGGAAGACACCGGGCAGCCCTTCGATCCCAGCGTCTACCTGGCCGCCGTCACCGGCTACTACACCACGGCCGACGGCCAGATGCTGTCGCTGCCGTTCAACAGCTCCACCCCGGTGATGTACTACAACCGCGACATCTTCGCGGCCGCCGGGCTGGACCCCGACACGCCGCCGGCCACCTGGCCGGAGGTTGAGGACGCCCTGCGCACCATCGTCGACGGTGGCTTCGCGGAATGCGGCTTCACCACCGCGTGGCAGAGCTGGATCCAGATCGAGAACTTCTCCGCCTGGCACAATGTGCCCATCGGCACGCTGGCCAACGGCTTTGGCGGTCTCGGCACCGAGTTCACCATCAACGGCCCCGCCCAGGTGCACCACATCGGCTGGATGGCCGACATGATGGCCGACAACATCTTCGTCTATGGCGGCCGCCGCGGCGACAGCCAGGCGCTGTTCACGTCGGGCCAGTGCGCCATGTTCTTCAACTCCTCGGCCGGCTATGCGGGCATCCGCGAAAGTGCCGAGTTCGACTTCGGCATCGGCATGCTGCCCTACTGGCCGGACTATGCCGAGGGACCGGACGGCGGCCCGCAGAACGCCATCATCGGCGGCGCATCGCTGTGGGTGCTCACCGGCCACACGCCGGAGGAGTACGAAGGCGTGGCCCGCTTCTTCAACTACCTGTCGGATGCCGAGGTGCAGGCGGCCAGCCACCAGCGCACCGGCTATCTGCCCATCACCACCGCGGCGGCCGAGCTGACCCGGGAATCGGGCTTCTACGACGAGAACCCGGGCACCGACGTTTCGGTGCGCCAGATGGCGTTGCATGCGCCGACGGAGAATTCCGCCGGCCTGCGCTTCGGCAACTTCGTGCAGATCCGCGACATCTTCAACGAGGAGCTGGAAGCCGTCTGGTCGGGCCAGAAGACCGCCCAGGAGGCGCTGGACTCCGCCGTTGAGCGCGGCAACGAACTGCTGCGCCAGTTCGAAGCCGACAACAGCTAGCCCCAGGCTCGGCCGGGCGGGCGCGGACGGTCCCTCTGGGGCCGTCCGTCGCCCGTTCCGGCCACTGCCCGTGCGATGCACAAGCGCGTCACCTTCGACAACCGCTGGCTGCCCTATCTGCTGGTCGCCCCGCAGATCGCCGTCACCGTCGTCTTCTTCCTGTGGCCGGCGGGCCAGGCGTTGCAGCAGAGCGTCTACCGCGTCACCAACGCATTCACCGGGGCGGCGCGCTTCGTGTGGTTCGAGAATTTCGAGCGGCTGTTCGGTGACTCCCATTACTGGGACTCGGTGCAGGTCACCTTCGTGTTCTCCGCCGCCGTCACCCTGATGTCCATGGCGGCCGCCCTGTTCCTGGCGGTGATGGCCGACCGGGTGGTGAAGGGCGCGTCCCTCTACAAGACGCTGCTGGTCTGGCCCTACGCCGTCGCCCCGGCGGTGGCCGGCGTGCTGTGGCTGTTCTTGTTCCAGCCGGCGGTGGGCATCGTCAGCTACGAGCTGGGGCAGATGGGCCAGCCCTTCAACTTCCGGGTGGACGGCACCCAGGCCATGCTGCTGGTGATCCTGGCCGCCGCCTGGAAGCAGATTTCCTACAATTTCCTGTTCTTCCTGGCGGGGCTACAGGCGATCCCGAAAAGCCTGGTGGAGGCGGCGGCGATCGACGGTGCGGGGCCGGCCAAGCGGTTCTGGACCATCGTCTTCCCGCTGCTCTCGCCCACCACCTTCTTCCTGCTGGTGGTCAACATCGTCTACGCCTTCTTCGACACCTTCTCCATCATCCATGCCGTCACCGCCGGCGGGCCCGCAGGCGCCACCAACATCCTTGTTTACAAGGTCTACAACGACGGTTTCATCGGCCTGGATCTGGGGGGCTCGGCCGCCCAGTCGGTGGTGCTGATGGCGATCGTGGTCACCCTGACGGTGGTGCAGTTCCGCTTCATCGAACGGCGGGTGCACTACTGATGGCCGGCACTGCCTACACCCCGCCCGCCGAGGGCGCCCGCACTGGCCAGCCGGCACCGGCCTCCCAACCCGCGAAGCGGCGCACCCGGCCCACCCCGGCCGGCATGGTGGAAAACCGCCGCCGCTCGGCCCTGATGGCCCATGCGGTGCTGATCCTGGGCCTGCTGATCGTCGCCTTCCCGCTCTACGTCACCTTCGTGGCCTCCACCCACGAACTGACGGAGATCACCAACGCGCCGATGTCGCTGCTGCCCGGCGACCAGATGGTCGACGTCTACTCCCGCGCGCTGCTGCGCGGCTCTGCCAACCTCACCAGTGCCACGCCGGTGTGGTTCATGATGTGGAACAGCCTGGTGATGGCGATGCTGATCGCCGTGGGCAAGATCGCGATTTCCATCCTGTCGGCCTTCGCCATCGTCT
>JAGQRL010000011.1:0-26060 GCA_020425485.1 Rhodospirillaceae bacterium | reverse complement strand
GATGCTGCCGGTGGAGGTGCGCATCCTGCCCACCTACGAGGTGGTGGCCAATCTGGGGCTGCTGGACAGCTACGCCGGGCTGACCATCCCGCTGATCGCGTCCGCCACCGCCACCTTCCTGTTCCGCCAGCTTTTCATGACGCTGCCCGACGAGCTGACGGAAGCCGCCCGCATGGACGGCGCCGGCCCCATGCGCTTCTTCGTCGATTTCGTGCTGCCCTTGAGCCGCACCAACATCGCCGCCCTGTTCGTGATCCTCTTCATCTACGGCTGGAACCAGTACCTCTGGCCACTTCTGATCACCGACAACCTGGAAACCGTGGTGGTGGGCATCTACCGCATGCTCAACGTCGGGGACGACAACGCCGACTGGCCGGTGATCATGGCCACCGTGATCCTGGCCCTGCTGCCGCCGGTGCTGGTGGTGCTGGTGATGCAGCGCCAGTTCGTCAAAGGCCTGGTGGAAACGGAGAAATAGCGGCCATGGCTGACGTGACGATCCGCGAGGCCCGCAAGCGCTACCCCGGTGCGACCGACGACACCATCAAGGGCATCGACTGCGCTGTGGCCGACGGCGAGTTCCTGGTGATCCTGGGGCCGTCCGGCTGCGGCAAGTCCACGCTTCTGCGCATGGTGGCGGGGCTGGAGCGCATTTCCGAGGGCGAGGTGCTGATCGGCGGCCGCGTGGTCAACGAGCTGGAGCCCAAGGACCGCGACATCGCCATGGTGTTCCAGAACTACGCGCTCTATCCGCATATGAGCGTGTTCGACAACATGGCCTACGGGCTGAAGATCCGCGGGTTGCCGGCGGCGGAAATCCGCGAGCGGGTGGAGGCGGCGGCCACCCTGCTGGAGCTGTCGCCCTACCTCACCCGGCGGCCGCGCCAGCTTTCCGGCGGCCAGCGCCAGCGCGTCGCCATGGGCCGGGCCATCGTGCGCGAGCCGGCCGTGTTCCTGTTCGACGAGCCGCTGTCCAACCTGGATGCCAAGCTGCGCACCCAGATGCGGGTGGAGATCAAGCGGCTGCAGCAGCGCCTCGGCATCACCTCGCTCTACGTCACCCACGACCAGGTGGAAGCGATGACGCTGGGCGACCGGCTGATGGTGATGAACGCCGGCGTGGCCGACCAGATCGGCACGCCGCTTGAGGTCTACCACCGCCCGGCCACCCTGTTCGTTGCCGGCTTCATCGGCTCGCCTGCCATGAACTTCGTGGAAGGCCGCGTGGCCCAGGGCGGCGGTGCGGTGGAATTGGCCGGCGGCCACCTGCTGCCGGCCGGCCTCAACGGGTCCGCCGCCGGGCGCCCGGTGATCGCCGGCATCCGCCCGGAAACCCTGGTGCTGGCGGACCAGGAGCCGGGGGCCGTGGAAGCCATCGTCGACCTGGTGGAAGCGCTGGGGGCCGACACGCTGGTGCATTGCCGGGTGGCAGCCGCCGGGCCGGACGTAACGCTGGTGGCCCGCCTTCCGGGCAGCGTGCACGCGCGCCAGGGCGAAACCCTGCACTTGGCGGTGCCCCACACCGAGGTGCACGTGTTCGACCCGGAGACGACGCGGGCGATTGGGTAAGGCCGCACGCTGGGTGCCACGTCAGTGCCGCCGTGTCCGCTTCGGCCAGTCGATATAGTCCGGCGGCTTCTTCTTCACCCAGGCGATGAAGCGGCGCAGCTCCGGGTGGCTGCGCAGCGCTTCGGCGGTGGCGTAGTCCCGCGCCAGCGTCCGCTCGTCCAGCACCCGGTGGACCATGCGGTGGCAGACCTTGTGCATCGCCACCGCCTCGCGCCCACCCTCCGTGCGCGGCACCCAGTGGTGGCGATCCACGCTCGGCCCTTCGATCATGGCGCGGCCGCACAGCGGGCAGGGGCCGAGGTTTCGCTGATCTCCGGTCGCCAAATGCGCGTTGTCCATTGTCAATATTCTCTGTCCGGGTAATCTCTCCTGGTCGCTCCGGTCCTGCCCATTTGCCCCAAGGTTCCGTTCCCATGCGGTCCAAAGCCAGCGAAACCGCGGAGGCCCAGACCGAAACCGCCCGCTTCGGCCTGGGAGAAATCGTCCGCCACCGTATCTACCCGTTCCGCGGCGTGGTGTTCGACGTCGATGCGGAATTTAGCAATTCGGAGGAATGGTACGCCGCCATTCCCGAGGAAGTGCGGCCGCGCAAGGACCAGCCCTTCTATCACCTGCTGGCGGAAAACGCCCAATCCACCTACGTCGCCTACGTGTCGGAACAGAACCTGCTGCCCGATGCCGACAACGGCCCGGTGAACCACCCGCAGATCGAAGAGATGTTCGACGCGTTAGAGGACGGGCGCTACCAGCTTCGCCCCCACCAGTCCCACTGACCCAAATGGTGAGCGGCCGGTTTGCATCCCTGCTGCTGGCGGCTGCATTGGCGACCGTGCCGGCAGGTCCACCGGCCGCCGCCCAGGATCTGGCGAGCTTCGCCGTTCCCGCCGAGGGCACGGCCATGCCCATCGGCACCTATGCCAACGGCTGCCTGCGCGGCGGCGTCGCCCTGCCGCTGGAAGGCGAAGGCTACCAGGTGGTGCGGCCCAGCCGCGGGCGCTACTGGGGCCATCCGCGCCTGATCTCCTTCATCGAGGATCTCGGCGCCCGCGCCGCCGCCGCCGGGCTCAACCCCGTTCTGGTGGCCGATATGGGCCGGCCGCGCGGCGGCGCGCTTTCCGGCCACGCCAGCCACCAGATCGGGCTCGACGCCGATATCTGGCTGCGCCAGGACCTGCCGTCGCTGCCCGAAAGCCAGCGCGAGGGGCTTAGCTCCATCCTGGTGGTGGACCGCGCCAACTTCACCGTCGGCCCCGCCTGGTCGGCCGACCATGCCGAACTGCTGCGGCTCGCCGCCAGCGATCCGCGGGTGGCGCGCATCTTCGTCCACCCGGCGATCAAGATCGCGCTGTGCGAAACGGTGACCGGGGATCGCTCCTGGCTGCGCGTGCTGCAGCCCTGGTTCGGCCACGACTCCCACTTCCATGTGCGCCTGCACTGCGAGGTGGGGGACACCTTCTGCGAGCCCCAGGCGCCGGTGCCGCCGGGCGATGGCTGCGACGCGGAGCTGTATTCCTGGATCCCCGATCCCAACAACCCGCCGCCGCCTTTGGCGGAGCGGCCGCCACCGCCGCCGCCGCACCCCATGTGCACGGCCATGGCCGGCGGGTGAGCGACCCGGCGAGCCGGCCGCCGGCTTGTGCCGGTGCCGAGGCCGGGGCCGGTGTGGCGGACTGGTACGTGCGGGCCTTGGGCTACCCCTACGATGTCGGCCGCACGCCGCTGCTGTTCCGCCCCGGCGGCACGGCACCCCTGCCCGACGACTGGTCGCCCGGCGGCCGGGTGCCGGTGATGGCGGTCGGCTCCAACCGGGCAGCGGGGCAACTGGCGCGCAAGTTCGCCGGCTGGCCGGCGGACACCGAAATCCCGGTGACGGTGGCCGAGGTGGTGGACCACGACGTGGTCTATTCCGCCCATTTCGCCAGTTACGGTGCGGTTCCCGCACGGCTGGCCCAAGCCCCCGGCGTGCGGGTGGAGGTGGGGATCACCTGGCTGACGCCGGCCCAGCTTGACCGCATGCACAAAACCGAGGGGACGGCCAACTACGCCTTCCAGCTCACCGGGGAGATCGAGGTGGTGGACCGTCGGGTCGGCCGGCTCGGCCCCGTCGGGCACTATGCCGGCAAGCACCCGCCGCTGCGCATGGGCGGCGCGCCCTTGGCGCTGGCCGCCATCGCGGCTGAGGGCCGGCGCGGACCGGCCGCCCACCAGGACACCGTGCTGGGCCTGGCACGCGACCGGCTGGATCCGCAAGCGGAGCTTGCGGCGTTCCTGCGCCGGATCGTGGAGGACGATGCGGTTCGCGGCCGGCTGAGCCGCCAGCTACGTGCGCTGGGCGACCTGCTGCCGGGCCACGACCTGGTGCCGGACGGCACCCCGTAGCCGGGCGATCTTCAGGACGGCGAAGACCCCTCCCTGTCGCCGGCGGGTCCGGCCCATTCCCCCGCCGGACCACCCGATGCCGGGCAGATGCCCTGGGTGGTCGGGCGGCGAAGCGGATCGGCCCCGGCCCGAGAGCGGCTGCCGCCGCCCTACATTGCCGCGCGGCTCAAGGTGGCCGGTGGCGGTTCGGTGGCCACCGCCGGCGGTTCCACCTCGGTGAACAGGCCACGGGCCTTGCCGACCCAACGCTCGAAGCTGTCGCTCAGGCGCTGGGTGCTCTCCTCGGTCAGGGCCAGCCTGTAGGACCGTCCGTCACGGTAGCGGTTGATGACGCCGCGCTCGATCAGGTCGGACACCCGCCGTGCCGTGGTCGGCACGGTCATGGCGGTCACCGATGCCAGCGAGGTGACGTCGTAGAGCCGGCCTTCCTGCTCGCCCAGGTGAATGGTCCGCAGAAGCACAGCGTCCACGGGGTCGCCCCAGGTCTCTGCCTCCATCCGCAAGATCGAATTGAGGAACTCCACCAAGCCTCGGATATTCAGGCACGCTGAGCCACCATCGCTCATGTTCGGGCCCTCCCTTTTGCGACGACTCGCCTACTCTGGCCGCAAGACGAAGATGTGAGGTGCCCCTGGGATCCCCAGGAACAGGCAACATCCTCTTCGCCACGCTGCTGCCAGGGCGTCGCGCGGTCGTCTGTTGTGATCCGTCAGTTCGATCGGCACAGCATGATCGGCGCTGGCCTTGGCTCGGCTGGCGTCGTAGCGTCGGGCGAGCGGCTGAGTGGCCAACAAGGGCGCGCCGACATGGCCGTCGGGCTCGACGGACCGTGTGTCCTTGGACGGCTAGACACCCATTACGAGAGTGTGTCGTGCGATCATTTGCAAATCAAGTAATGATTTCCACACAAACATGAGGGTTGTTCCGCGCGGCGCCGAATCCGGCTCGGAGAGCGGCGGACTGGCTTATTTTGCGGCCTTTGAGGCCCTTACAAGATTTTCAGGTTTGCCGGCCGGTCTGGCGGCCCTGGTGTGTGCCGGGCAACATGCGGCGGCGTGGATGCCGGGGGGGCGGAGCTGGTCCGGCCCGCCGCGGGCCTTGCCGGGGGCGATTGCCGCCGGTCCGCTGCTGGTGTGCCACACGCCATCGGTCCAGGGCCGCATCCGCCGCTCCCTCGGCAGCACCTATGACCTGCTGGAGCTGTTCGCCTTCGTCCACCCCGCCCGGTCCTGCCATCCCACGCCGCGGGGGCTGTGCCGGGCGCTCGCCCTGGCCGCGCCGGAAGATGCCGCGGCCCAGGCCGCCAGCCTGCCGCAGGTGGCCGCACGCCTGCTGGGCGACCTGGAAGCCGGCCGCGCCGACCGCTCCACCGATCCGCTGGGGCTCGCCTGGACCATGGGCAAGGCCGGCTGGACCTGGGCGCCCGCGGTGCTGGCGGCGCTGGGCCAGCCCGGTGGCCCGGCGGATGGCGGCGTCGCAGCCTTGCGGGTGTGGGCGCATATGCCGGAATGGACGGGATCGGCCCCACCGCCGCCGCCCCGCGATCTGCCGGTTTCGGCCGACGAGGCGCAGGCCAACCTGGCGGCGCTGCTGGCCGGCGGCGCCGTGGCCCGGCGGCCGCGCGAGGAGCAGGTGGCCTATGCCGGCGGCGTGGCGCCTGCCTTCCAGCCGCGCAACGACCCCGAAGCCCCGGTGTTTGTGGAAGCGGAAGCCGGTACCGGCGTCGGCAAGACGCTCGGCTATCTGGCCCCCGCCCTGGCCTGGGCGGAACGCAACGGGGCGGCGGTGTGGGTGTCCACCTACACCCGCAACCTGCAGCACCAGGTGGTGGGGGAGATCGACCGGCTGGGGGCTTTCGCTTCCGGGCGGGCGGGGTCCGAGCCCGCCAGAAGCGACACCGCGCGCGAAAACCGGCCCCGCGTGGTCATCCGCAAGGGCCGGGAAAACTATCTCTGCCTGCTGAATTTCGAGGAGGCGACGCGGACCCTGCCCATCGATCCCCAGCACGGCGCGGCCCTGGGCCTGATGGCCCGCTGGGTGGCGGCCACCAGCGACGGCGACCTGTCGGGCGGCGACTTCCCCGGCTGGATGGTCGACCTGCTCGGTCCCGCGCGCACGCTGGGCCATGCCGACCGGCGCGGCGAGTGCATCTATTCCGCCTGCACCCACTACCAGCGCTGCTTCATCGAGCGGTCGATCCGGCGGGCCCGCAAGGCCGACATCGTCGTGGCCAACCACGCGCTGGTGATGATCCAGGCGGCCATCGGCGGCGAGGAGCGGGCGCTGCCCACCCGCTATGTGTTCGACGAGGGCCACCACCTGTTCGATGCCGCCGACGATGCCTTCGCCGGCCATCTGACGGGCCGCGAAATGGCGGAGCTGCGGCGCTGGCTGATCGGCGCGGAGAGCGGCCGCCGGTCGGGCCGCATGCGCGGCCTGCGCCGCCGCACCGAAGACCTGCTGGCGGGCGGGCCGGAGGGCGAGGAGGCCCTGCAGGCGGTGGAACGCGCAGCCGGGGCCTTGCCGGGCGAACGCTGGGGCCAGCGGGTGATCGACGGGCGGCCGCTGCCGGGCAGTGCCGCGGAAGCCTTCCTGGCGCTGGTCTACCGCCAGGTGCGGGCGCGTGCTGCCGGTGTCGACGGACCCCACGATCTGGAAATCGATCCGGGCCCGCCGGTGGACGGGCTGGTGGAGGCGGCCGCCGCACTGGACCGCGACCTCGGCGCCCTGCAACGCCCGCTGGGGCAACTGGCCGCCTTCCTGCGCCGCCGCCTCACCGACGAAGCGGAGGACCTGGACACCGGCCTGCGCCAGCGCCTCGAAGCGCTCGCCCGCGGGCTGGAACGGCGCGCCCGCATGGACCTGGGCGCCTGGCGGCAGATGCTGGCGGACCTGGCGGGCGATCCGCGCGACGGCGTGGTGGACTGGTTCGGCATCGCCCGGGAACCGGTGGGCGACCGCACGCGCGATGCCGATGTGGGCTACTACCGCCACTTCGTCGATCCCACGCGCGCCTTCGTGGCGGCACTCGCCACCCATGCCCACGGCGTCGTCGTCACCTCCGCCACGCTGACCGACGGCACTGGCGATGCCGCGGCCGACTGGGCGGGGGCGGACCAGCGCACCGGGGCCGTGCACCTGCCGGCACCGCCGCTGCGCGTGCAGGTGTCCTCGCCCTTCGACTATCCCGCCCACACCCGCGTGTTCGTGGTGCGCGACGTGCGCAAGGACGATCTGGACCAGGTGGCCGCGGCCTACCGTGCCTTGTTCGTGGCGGCAGGCGGCGGCGCGCTCGGCCTGTTCACCGCCATCAGCCGGCTGCGCGCGGTGCACGGGCGCATCGCGCCGGAGCTGGATGCCGCCGGGCTGCCGCTCTTGGCCCAGCATGTGGACGCCATGGGCGTGGCGTCGCTGATCGATATCTTCCGGGCGGAGCCGGACTCCTGCCTGATCGGCACCGATGCGGTGCGCGACGGGGTGGACGTGCCGGGGCGCAGCCTGCGCCTGATCGTGTTCGACCGGGTGCCGTGGCCGCGGCCCTCCATCCTCCACCGGGCGCGGCGCGAAGCCTTCGGCGGCCGCACCTATGACGATCTGGTGGTGCGCCTGCGCCTGAAGCAGGCCTTCGGCCGGCTGATCCGCCAGGCCGACGATACCGGCGTGTTCGTGCTGCTCGACCCGATGATGCCGTCCCGCCTGCTCGGCGCCTTCCCGGCCGGCGTGGAGGTGGTGCGCTGCGGGCTGGCCGAGGCAGTGGCGGAAACCCGGGCGTTTCTCTCTCGGCAGGGCGAAGGTTAGCCGGGGTCAGGACCTGCCTTGCGGCGTCTTCCTAGGCTCGAATTGGAAGCGGAGCGGCCGTCCACCAGCCAAGTCGTAGGTCCGAAGATCCGCTTCTTCGACGAACCGCTCGGCCTCCTCATCGGACGTCAACTCGGGCAAGGGCCGTGTCTTTTCAGCGTTTTTCATCGGTCACTCAATGCACGCCGAATTGCGGGCCGTAGATTGCCAGCAGCAGCGACAGGGTGATCACGCTCACCACCGTCGACACGAAGATCACGCCCGACGAGCGGTCCACATACACATCGTAGTTCTGCGCCACCACGAAGGTCAGCGCGCCGGTGGGCAGGGCCGCCAGCATGATGGCGCACATGGCCCAGAACGGTTCCATCGGGAACACGAAGGCGATCAGCGCCCACATGATGATGGGGTGCCACACCAGCTTCAGCACGGTGATCCAGCCCACCTCCATCAGGTTGGCGTGCAGCGTCTGGCCCGCCAGGAAGAGGCCGATGGCAAACAGCGCGCACGGCCCGGCGGCGGAGCCCAGCAGGTCGAGGAAGCGGGCCGCCGGCACCGGGATCGGCAGGCCCACCAGCGACCAGGCGATACCGAGCAGCGGCACCACCACCAGCGGGTTGATCGCCAGCGCCCCCATGGCGCCGGCCAGCCGGGCCATGGGCCGCCCTGGCCGGTCTCCCGCCAGTTCCAGGATCATCACGATCACGCCGATCACCACCGTGCTCACCAGCACCGTGGCCAGGGTGGCGGCGGCCACGCCGGCCGCCCCGAAGGCGGCGGCGAACAGCGGGATGCCCATATAGCCGGTGTTGGAGAAGCCGGCGTTCATTGCCTGCATGGTGGCCTCCGCCACGCCGGTGCGGTGGATCGCCGCTCCCAGCAGGCCGGCCACCAGCATGATGGCGAAGGTGCCGGTGAGGAAGGCGCCGATGAAATCCAGCCGCACGATCTCCTCGATCGGCGTGCGCGCCATGGCGCCGAACAGCAGCGCCGGCAGCGAAAACCAATAGACGAACTTGTTGAGCGCTTCCGACGACGCCCGGCCCAGCAGGCCGACGCGACCGCCGATCCAGCCGGCGAGGATCAGCCCAAACACGGGAAGTGCCACGTTGATGACGGCGGACATGGGGGAACCTGGCGCGGTGGTGCGCGTTGGAGTGGCGGGACGCAATCCCTTGACGAGTGCTGCCCGCCGTCCTACCCGAACGGCACGCTTCGGCACTAGAGCAATTTCGATGGGGGTGCTGCGCCGGCGGAAAACCGCAAGCCCGGCTGCCCCGAGCCCACGCGCCCCGCGCGCCCGCAACGACGGAACGACCGATGACCGATCCCCGGATGGCCCTGATCCACGTAATGGTGCTGACCTCGGCCGCCGATGGCGACATGAGCGACGCCGAACTGCGCACCATCGGCGACACCGTGCGCATGCTGCCGGTGTTTTCCGGCATCGATGCCGACAACCTGCCGGAGATGGCGCGGGAGGTGATGGGCGTGCTCGACCACGAGGACGGGCTGGTGCGGGCCATGGACCAGATCCGCGAAGCCCTGCCGCCGCGCCTGCGCGAAACTGCCTATGCGCTGGCCTGCGACATCGCCGCGGTGGACGGCGTGCTGACCCAGGAAGAGCTGCGGCTCCTGGAAATCATCCGCCACACGCTGGATCTCGACCGGCTGGTCTCCGCCGCCATCGAGCGCGGCGCCCGGGCGCGCTGGATGACGCTGTAGGGTCGCCGCCGGCTTTCCGGCACGGTCAGGCCCGCGCAGGCGGGCATCTTCCCGAGATCATTGAGACCCCCGCCGTTGCGGGGGAGGACGCTGGTGGCGGCCGACCGGCCGCCCTCACACCGGCTCGATGTCCAGCGCCACGTCCAGCGTCTTGGCGGAGTGGGTGAGCCAGCCCAGCGACAGCAGGTCCACCCCGGTGCCCGCCACATCGGCCACCCGGTCCGGGGTGATGCCGCCCGACGCTTCGGTGACCAGGCGGCCATCCACCAGCGCCACCGCCTGGGTGAGCGTGGTGAGGTCCATGTTGTCCAGCAGCACCGCGTCGGCCCCCAGGTCCAGCACCTCGCGGAGCTGGTCCAGCGTGTCGACCTCCACCTCGATCTTCACCATGTGGCCCACCGCGGCCTTGGCCCGCGTGATCGCCCGTTCGATGCCGCCGGCGAGTGCGATGTGGTTGTCCTTGATCAGCACGCCGTCATCCAGCCCGAAGCGGTGGTTGACGCCGCCGCCGCAGCGCACCGCGTATTTTTCCAGCACCCGCAGCCCGGGCGTGGTTTTGCGCGTGCAGCAGACGCGGGCGTGGGGGGAGGACAGGCGGGCCGCTTCGGCCGCCGCCCCGGTGACGGTGGCGATGCCGCACATGCGGCCGAGCAGGTTGAGTGCGGTGCGCTCCGCCGTCAGCAGGGCGCGCGCCTGGCCGCCGATGGTGGCCAGCACGTCGCCCGCCTCCACCCGGTCGCCATCGACCACGTGGCGCACCAGCACCACGCCGGGATCGAGCACGCGGAAGGCGGCCAGCGCCACCTCCAGCCCGGAAATGCGGCCGTCCTGGCGGCTGACGATCTGGGCTTCGGCCACCGTGCCCATGGGGATCACCGCATCGGTGGTGATGTCGCCGCCGCGGCCCAGGTCGTCGGTGATGGTGGCGCGCACCAGCGGCTCGTAGAGCAGCGGCGACAGGGGGGTCGGCCGCGGATCGCGGTGCAGTTCGGCTGCCGGCAGGTCGAGGGTGTCGTCAAGCTCGGTCATGGCGCTCCTCCCTCTCAGGCGGCGACGGTGGTCGACAGGTTGGCCGGCGTGGCGCCGATGCCGCCGGCGAGCGCCCCGGCAAACAGGATCTGCCGGCGCTGCCAGGCGGGATCCGCTTGGGGATAGTCGCTGCGCAGGTGGGCGCCGCGGCTTTCCGTGCGCCGCTCCGCCGCGGTGGCGATCAGCCGCCCGACCAGGCAGAGATTGCGCAGCCGCGCCACCTCGGCAGCGCCGTCGATGGGCACCGGCAGCAGCTCGCCCGATGCGGCGGGCCACATCTCCAGCTCGGCGGACAGGGTTTCCAGCATGGCGAGCGCGCGGCCCAGCCCGGCGCCGTCGCGCACCAGGCCGACATGGTCGTACATGGTCTTGCGCAGCGCGGCCAAACGGCTGTCGCAGGCAACCCCCGTCGGGCGCAGCACCACCGCCGGCAGATTGCCCGCCGGGGCGGATGTGCCGTGGGCCGCCAGATCGGCGGCGACGCGATGGCCGAACACCAGCCCTTCCAGCAGCGAGTTGCTGGCCAGCCGGTTGCCGCCGTGCACGCCGGTGGACGCCACCTCGCCGCAGGCCCACAGGCCGGCCACCGTGGTGCGGCCGTTCGCATCCACCAGCACGCCGCCCATGTGGTAGTGGGCCGCCGGGGTGACGGGGATGGGCTCCACCCGCGGGTCCAGCCCGGCCGCGCGGCACAGGGTGTAGGCGGTGGGAAACCGCGTCGGGAAGCGCTCGCCCACCGCCGCGGTGGCATCCAGCACCACCGCACCGGTCGCCTGGCGGTGGCGCCACACCGCGCGCGCCACCACGTCGCGCGGCGCCAGTTCCGCATCGGGGTGCTCGTCGGGCATGAAGCGGTGGCCGGTGGCATCGCGCAGCACCGCCCCATGGCCGCGCAGCGCTTCGGTGAGCAGCGGCAGCGGCGCGCCGGCGGGGGCACCGGGGGCGGCGAGCGCGGTGGGGTGGAACTGCAGGAATTCCAGATCCGCCAGGGCCGCACCGGCGCGGGCCGCCATGGCCAAGCCGTCGCCGGTGGCGCCGGGCGGGTTGGTGGTGTGGGAATAGACCTGGCCGACGCCGCCGGTGGCCAGCACCACCTGGGCGGTGCGGTAGACGATCCAGCGGCCGGCGGCATCGAAGGCCAGCAGGCCGTGGACGCGGCCATCGGCGACCAGCAGGTCCCACGCCCGCACGCCTTCGGCCAGCGTGATCGACGGCGTGCGCCGGGCGGCGGCCAGCAGCATCGTCATCAGCACGCGGCCGGTGCCGTCGCCATCGGCGTGGACGATGCGGTGATGCCGGTGGCCGGCTTCCAGGCCCAGGGCCGGGGCGCCATCGGACCCGCGGTCGAAGGCCATGCCGGCGGCGATCACGTCGCGGATGCGTTCCACGCCTTCAGCCGTGAGCAGCGCCGCCAGGTCCGGGTCGGTCAGCCCGGCCCCCACCGCCACGGTGTCCTCGGCGTGCAGCCTGGGGGAGTCGCCGGCCCCCAGCGCGCAGGCGACACCGCCCTGGGCGAGCCAGGAGGCGCCGCCCTTGGCGGCCCCGGTCAGCACCACCACCGGTTCCGGTGCCAGGGCCAGAGCGGCGGAAAGCCCGGCAATGCCGGAGCCGACGATCACCCGCGGGGCATCGACGATCTCGGGCCGGGCAGGACGCAGGACGCGGTCTTGGTACATGGCGCCCTCCTCTGCCGGTACCGGCCGCAGGCGCGGCCCGGCGAAAGAGACTGTAAATGCCGGGACCGGACGGCCCCGGCCGTGGCTCAGCCGATTTCCAGCATGCGTTCCACCGCACGCCGGGCACGGGCCGCGATGGCGGGGTCCACCTCCACGCGGGGTTCCAGCGTCTGCAGGCTGCGCAGGATCTTCGGCAGGGTGATGCGCTTCATGTGCGGGCACAGGTTGCACGGCTTGATGAAGTCGACATCGGGGTGTTCGGCGGCGACGTTGTCGCTCATCGAGCATTCGGTGACCATCAGCACGCGGGCCGGCTTGCGCTGGGCCACGTAGTCGATCATGCCGGCGGTGGAGCCGACATAGTCGGCGGCGTCCAGCACGTCGAGCGGGCATTCCGGGTGGGCGAGCACGACGATGTCGTCATAGGCGTGGGCGTAGCTGCGCACCTCTTCCGCCGTGAAGCGCTCGTGCACTTCGCACGCCCCCTTCCAGAAGATCATGTCCACGCCGGTCTGGCGCTGCACGTGGCGGCCCAGATGTTCGTCGGGCAGGAAGATCACCCGCTCGGCGCCGAGCGCGCGGATCACCGCTTCGGCGTTGCCCGAGGTGCAGCAGACATCGCTTTCCGCCTTCACGTCGGCCGAGGTGTTCACATAGGTGACCACCGGCACGCCGGGGTATTTCTCGCGCAGCAGGCGCACATCGGCGCCGGTGATGCTTTCCGCCAGCGAGCAGCCGGCCGCCGCATCGGGGATCAGCACCGTCTTCGTCGGGTTCAGGATTTTCGCCGTTTCCGCCATGAAGTGGACGCCGGCCAGCACGATCACGTCGGCATCGGTGTCCACCGCGCGGCGGGCCAGCGCCAGGCTGTCGCCCCGGATGTCGGCCACGCAGTGGAAGATTTCCGGTGTCTGGTAGTTGTGCGCCAGGATCACCGCGTTGCGCTCCACCTTCAGCCGGTTGATGGCATCGATGTAGGGCGCATGGACCGGCCACTCGACCGAGGGAATGACGCCAGCCACCTTCTCGTAGAGAGCCGCGGTGGCAACCGCCACGTCGTCGGTGTAGTCGAGCGGGGTGGTCTCGGCGATGGCAGTGTCCATGGAGGACCTCCGACTGGGCGGCACCGGGGCGCCGCGTGGCATCGAACCTCTTATGCTCCAAATGAGCATTACATTTTGGTTATGCTCACACGGAGTATAAAACGGAGTCAACCATCGAATCGCCCGCCGCAAGAACCGGGTCGCGCCGGAAGGGTTGCAGTGCCAGGGTTTTCATCGGGTCCGGTTGCAGAATTTTTACCGGCCACGGAGAAGGAGATGGCAGAGTTGCAGGAAAGTCGGATCACGCCCTTGCCCGTACCGCCGCCACCCGGCGCCGTCGCCGCCCCCTGGGACGACGCTGCCGACGAGCCGCGCATCACCGCGGCCATCCGCTACCTGGCGGAACACTACACCGAACAGCCCAGCCTGGACGCGCTGGCCGCCCAGGCCCACCTGCACCCCCACCATTTCCAGCGCATCTTCAAGCGCTGGGCCGGTGTCAGCCCCAAGCGGTTCGCCCAATTCCTCACCGTGGAACACGCCAAGGCGCTGCTCAGGGAGTCCGCCAGCGTGCTGGATGCGGCCCTGGATGTGGGGCTGTCCGGCCCCTCGCGGCTGCACGACCTGTTCCTCTCCTGCGAGGCGATGACGCCCGGCGAATACAAGGCGGCCGGGCGCGACCTGGTGATCCGCTACGGCGTCCACCCCTCGCCCTTCGGCTCGGTGCTGGCGGCCGTGACCGATCGCGGCATCTGCTTCCTCGGCTTCCTTTTGGCGGACGACCCGCTGGACCCGGCCAACGGCCTCAGCGCCGATTGGGGGGCGGCCACCCTGGTGGAAGACCCCGCCGCCACCGCCGCCGTGGTTGCCGCGGCCTTCGGCGGGGTGCGGCCGGACGGCGGGCTGCACCTGCTGGTGAAGGGAACGAACTTCCAGGTGAAGGTGTGGCGGGCGCTGCTGGCGATCCCGCCGGGCCATGTCACCACCTACCGCCGCATCGCCGAAACGGTGTGCAGCGCCCGGGCGGCCCGGGCGGTGGGCGGCGCCTGTGCCGCCAACTCCATTTCGGTGCTGATTCCCTGCCACCGGGTGATTCGCTCCACCGGGGTGATCGACGGCTACCGCTGGTCCAATCCGCTGAAGCGCAGCCTGATCGGCTGGGAATCCGCACAAACGACGGCTGAATAGGGCCGGCAGCCGCAGAAACCGGCGGTTGCCGGGCCTTGCCGGGGGCTGATCGCCGCGTGCTGCCGCGCCCCGGCGGCACCGCCGCGCAGTCCGCCCAAGCCAATGTTTCCAACCTCTTATTTTCCGGCCAAAGCTGAGGTAGCTTTGCGCCATGTTGCGCGCTGCCAAGCCAAATCGGGCGACCCTTCCGCGAACCGCGCCGGGCATGCCCCCCACGCCCGACGACGTCGACCGCATTCTCGACGTGGAGGCGCTGTCGGCCCGGCTGGCGGAGCTGGAAGCGGCGCGCACGCCCACCGATCCCGGCCTCTCCGGCGCCCTGGTGGGCGAGCTGCGGCGCGCCTTCACCGAGGGCGAGGCGGAAATCCGCCGGCGCTTCCTGAAGGAGCCCAAGCCGGCCGATGTGTGCGTGCGGGAACGCGCCTGGCTGGCCGACACCATGGTGCGGCTGATCGCCGACGTGACCTGGAACCGCATGATGCCGGGGGCGGACGGGTTGGCCATCCTGGCGGTGGGCGGTTACGGCTACGGAAGGCTGGCGCCGCAATCCGACCTCGACCTCCTGTTCCTCCTGGGCAACGGCCAGCGCGGCGAGGTGGAGCCGGCGGTGGAGGCGATGCTCTACCTGCTGTGGGACCTGGGGGCGCGGATCGGCCACGGCGTGCGCACGGTGGAAGAATGCGTGCGCGGCGCCCGCACCGACATGACCATCCGCACCAACCTTTTGGACCTGCGGCCCCTGTGGGGCGATGCGGCGCTGGCGGACGAGGTGGCCCGCCGGCTGCAGCGCGACGTGATCCGCGGCACCGGCCACGCCTTTGTTGAAGCCAAGCTGGCCGAACGCGCCGAACGCCACAGCCGCTGGGGCACCAGCCGCTTCGTGCTGGAACCCAACATCAAGGAAGGCAAGGGCGGCCTGCGCGATCTGCAGACGCTGCGCTGGCTCGGCCGCTACCTCTACGAGGCCACCGACCTGAAGGGGCTGATCGAGGCCGGTGTGCTGACCCGCCAGGAGGCCGACCGCTTCCGCCGCACCGAAAGCCATCTGTGGACCCTGCGCTGCCACCTGCACTACCTGACCGGGCGGGCGGAAGAGCGCCTGACCTTCGATTTGCAGACGCAGATCGCCCAGCTCACCGGCTATGCCGACCGCAGCGGCGTCATGGGCGTCGAGCGCTTCATGAAGCACTACTTCCTCACCGCCAAGCATGTGGGGGACCTGACGCGCGTGGTCTGTGCGGCCCTGGAGGCGGAAAGCCAGCGGCCGCCGCGCCGGCCCTTCCGGCTGTTCCAGCGGCGCGCGCATCCCAGCGGGCTCGACGGCTTCATGCTGGAGCGCGAGCGGCTGACCGTGACCTCCGACGAACAGTTCGTCGAGCAGCCCATCGACATGATCAGGCTGTTCCGCGTGGCCCAGGAACACGACCTGGACATCCACCCGACGGCGCTGAAGCTGATCAGCCAGTCGCACGCGCTGATCCACGGGCTGCGCAAAGACCCTGAGGCCAACCGCCTGTTCATGGATATCCTGACCGCGCAGGAGGATCCGGAAACCGCGCTGAGGCGGATGAACGGGGCCGGCGTGCTGGGCCGCTTCATCCCGGATTTCGGCCGTGTTGTCGCCCAGATGCAGTACGACATGTACCACGTGTACACGGTGGACGAGCACACGCTGTTCGCCGTGGGCATGCTGCACAGGATCGAGACCGGCCAGGATGCCGACCGCTTTCCGCTGGCCACCCGCCTGTTCGGCAAGATCGCCCACCGTCGGGCGCTCTATGTGGCCATGTTCCTGCACGATGTGGCCAAGGGGCGCGGCGGCGACCATTCGGAACTGGGCAAGCGCATCGCACTGCGCCTGGGGCCGCGCCTCGGCCTCGATGACGAGGAGACGGAACTGGCCGGATGGCTGGTGGAACAGCACCTGGTGATGTCCAAGGTGGCGCTCAACCGCGACATCGAGGACGACAAGACGGTGCTGGACTTCGTGCACACCGTGGCGACCCGCGAACGGTTGCGCCTCCTGACCATCCTGACCACCGCCGACATCGCCGCCGTGGGGCCGGGCCGCTGGAACGCCTGGAAGGGCACCATCCTGGGCCAGCTCTACGACCGTGCGTCGGCGCTGATGACCGGAGGGTTCGACATGAAGCCTGTGGCCGCGCGTATCGAAAAGGCCAAATCGGCGGTGCGCGAGGCGCTGTCCGACTGGACGACGGAGGAGCAGGACGCCTTCCTCTCCCGCGGCTATCCGGCCTATTGGCTGTCGCTGGATGCCGAAACCCACGGCCGCCACGGCCGCCTGCTGCGCCAGCGCGAGCTGGACGGGCCGGAACCGGTGATCGACACGCGGATCGACCGGGGCCGCGCCATCACCGAGATCACCGTGGTCACCGACGACCACCACGGCCTGTTCGGCGAACTGGCGGGCGCCCTGGCGCTGAGCGGGGCCACCATCGTCGATGCCCGCATCTATACGCTGACCGACGGCACGGCGGTGGACATTTTCGCCGTCCAGGATGCCGTGCAGGGCGGGGTGTTCGACGCGCCGGACAAGCTGGCCCGCATGTCGGTGCAGATCGAGCGGGCGCTGTCCGGCGCCATCAATCCCTCCCAGGAGCTTATCCACCGCCGGCCCGCCCATCCGCCGCGGGCGCGCGTGTTCCGCACCCACCCGGCGGTCACCTTCGACAACACCGTCAGCGAGACCCACACGGTCATCGAGATCATGGCGAGCGACCGCCCCGGTCTGCTGAGCGACGTGGCCGATGCGCTCAACCAGCAGGGCGTGCAGATTTCCAGCGCCCGCATCGCCACCTTCGGGGTGCGCGCCGTCGACGTGTTCTATGTGAAGGACATCTACGGCGTGAAGATCACCCACCCCACCAAGCTGGCCGACGTGCAGGCCCAACTCCTCGACGCCCTGGCCGCCCCGGCCGTCGTCTAGGGCCGCGGCACCCCCTCGCCTTCGCCGGAACTGCGCCCGCCCATATGCAGTTTTCAAATTACACAAGATCAGTTATTATCTGATATAATGTCGGTAATAAACTGGATATGAGGCATGCTCTTTGCGCTTAGGTCGCTGATGGCCGATGAGCAGCGCGCCTTGGACCGCATCGATGAGTTGCGGCACTCGCTCCGCCACTACGTCGTGCAGAACCCCCGCCGGTGGACCGGGCTGCTCGCCCGCATGACACGTGCCCGGGCATTGCGCGCATCCAACAGCATCGAAGGCATCAACGTATCCACCGAAGACGCCATGGCGGCGGTGGACAACGAGGACCCCGCCGACGCCGACAAGGCCACGTGGCAAGCCGTGCGCGGCTATCAGGCTGCGATGGACTACATCCTTCAGCGCTGCCGCGACCCCAACTTCCGCTTCAGCCGGGATGTCCTGCTGGCGGTGCATTTCATGATCTCCCAGCACGATCTCGGGGCCAATCCCGGCAATTTCCGGATCGGCTGGGTGGGCGTCCGCAACTCGGAGACCGGAGACGTGGTCCACGAAGGCGTGGACCGTGACCGGCTCGAACCGCTGGTCGACGAGCTGCTCGACACCATCAACGGGGAAACCGGAGTGCCGGCGGTTCTCAAGGCCGCATTGGCCCACCTGAACCTGACGCTCCTGCACCCGTTCTCCGACGGCAATGGCCGAGCGGCCAGGTGCCTGCAGACGGCGGTGCTGGCCAGGGAGGGTGTCGTGGCCCCCATCTTCTCCAGCATCGAGGAGTATATCGGCCGCCACCAGCCGGCCTATTACGATGTGCTTGCGGAGGTGGGGGGCGGCGGCTGGCACCCCGAGCGCGACTGCCGCCCCTGGGTGCGGTTCTGCATCGCAGGCCACTACCGGCAGGCGCAGACGCTGTTGCGCCGAACCCGGGAGATCGAGCGGCTGTACCAGGACCTTGAGCAGGAGGTCATCCGCCATGGGCTGCCCGACCGCACCGCCCTCGGGCTGGTGGAAGCAGCCACCGGACATCGCGTCCGCAACGCGTCGTACCGTGTCAGCGTGGATGTCTCCAACAACCTGGCAAGCCGCGACCTGAAGGCGCTGGTCGATGCGGGGCTGCTGGTTGCCGAGGGCGAACGGCGCGGCCGCCACTACGTGGCAAGCGACCGCGTGTTGGCAATCCGGGCGAAAACACGCCTGCCGAAGGGCACCGACGATCCGTTTGCGCCAGTGCAACCGGTTGAGCCAAGGCTGCTCTGACCCCCTGCCGCGCCGGGGCTGCGGCGGGTGCCACCCCCTCGACAGGTGGGGCGCACGGTGCTATTCCCACGCGTTCGCGACGTCGGCACCCCTGGAGGCCGGCGTCTTTTGCATTGGTCGTGGCACCTATAGGAGTATCGAGCCATGGTCGAAACCGTCCACCTGGCGGCAGAGCCGCGCGACCGGGCCGGCAAGGGGGCAGCCCGGGCCCTGCGGCGCGCCGGTCGGGTTCCCAGCATCGTCTACGGCGCCAAGCAGCCGCCCATGATGATCAGCGTCGATCGCCTGGAATTGAACCGCCTGCTCAAGGACCCCGCGTTCATGAGCCACATCGTCGACATCGACGTCGGCGGGCAGACCCACCATGTGCTGCCGCGCGATGTGCAGGCGCATCCGGTGACCGACGAAGCCGAGCATGTCGACTTCCTCAGGGTGTCCGACGACACCACCATCTCCGTCGACGTGGCGGTCTACTTCATCAACGAGCTGCAGTCCCCCGGCTTGAAGAAGGGCGGCGTGCTCAACGTGGTGCGCCACCATGTGGAGCTGATCTGCCGGGTCGATTCCATCCCGGACTCCCTGGTGGTGGACCTGGCCGGCTGGGATGTCGGCTCGACCATCCACATCAGTGCGGTCTCCCTGCCCGAAGGCGTGCGGCCGGCCATCACCGACCGTGACTTCACCGTCGCCACCATCGCGGCCCCGTCCGGCATGGCGGCCACGTCGGACGAAGGCGACGAGGCCACCGCGGAAGACTAGCACCGGGGCGGCGCGGTGTTCGGCCGGCGCAACCGCGAAGAGCCGGCCTGCCTGCTGGTCGGGCTCGGGAACCCCGGGCTCGGCTACGCGCGCAACCGGCACAATATCGGCTTCATGGCGGTGGATGCCGTGGCGGCGCGCTACGGCTTCCCCGCCTTCCGCCGCAAGTTCGACGGCGAGATTGCCGATGGTTCGGTGGGCGGGCAGCGGGTGCGGCTGCTCAAACCCCAGACCTACATGAACGAGTCCGGCCGTTCGGTGGGCGCTGCCGTGCGCTTCCACAAGGTGCCGACCGACCGCGTGTTCGTGCTGCACGACGAGCTGGACCTGGCGCCCGGCAAGGTGCGGGTGAAGAAGGGCGGCGGGGCCGGCGGCCACAACGGCATCCGTTCCATCGACGACCATATCGGGCCGGAGTTCTGGCGGGTGCGGCTGGGCATCGGCCACCCCGGCGACCGCGCCCGCGTGCACGGCTATGTGCTGCAGGATTTCGCCGCGGCCGAGCGCGACTGGCTGGAGGCGCTGCTGGAGGCGGTGGCCGAGGCCACGCCCCTGCTGATCGGCGGTGCGCCCGACAAGTTCATGAGCCGGGTGGCCCTGAAGACCAATCCCAAGCCGGCGAAACCCGCCGACCCGGCGGCGCCGTAGGTGCGGTTCCCGGGCAGCCGTTCGCCCCAACGGCACCCTGTGCGGAACGCGACTCGGAACGGTATTTTGCACGTTCCGCTTGTGCTCGCCCGATGGCGCATTTGTGACCGGCCGTGCGCAACAAAGCGCTGGTGCGGGGTTGCAGCATCGCGGCAAAGGAGCATGTGCAGGGGGGCTATCGACACGATAGGTTAACAACTCCCCTCGCCACCACTCAAACGGGGTTCCCCCGGTGCCGCCCATCGAGTCTCCACCGCGGCCGCCATCCTGGCCGGCCCTGCCGTCGCCGGCCGCCCCGCGGCCGGATGCGGCGGAGCTGCGGGCGGCGGAAGCGCGGGCAGCGGAGCGGCAGCGCCGGGCGGACGGGGCCGGCACCACCGCCTATCGGCGCACGCACGAAGAGGCCGACCGTCCGGCGGGCTCGGCAGGCCCGGCCGGATCGGGCAGCTCGGGCAGCGGCGGCGGTGAGGGGAGCGCGGTGCGGCTGCCGGGGTCGTCCTGGGAGGTGCTCAGCGGCTTTCTTGGCACGCCGGGCCTGACCATCGAGCACCACCATGCCGCCGCCCGCGCCTACCGGGCGGCGGAGGATACCGGCCGGGTGCCGCGCTCGGGCCGCCTCACCGATCTTTCGGTGTAGGGGCGGCTTCCCGCCCGTGGGTCAGGCTTCGCCGCCGCCGTCGTAGTCGCCCGCCGCACCGAACATCTGCTGGAAGGTGTAAGCCTGCTCGCCGACGCGGGAGACCAGGTCCTTCTGGGTTTCCAGCCAGTCGATGTGCTCCTCTGTGTCGTCGAGGATCTTCAGCAGGACGTCGCGGGAAACGAAGTCGCGGGCTTCCTCGCACACCGCGATGGCTTCCTTCAGGCAGGACTGGTTGAGCCGCTCCAGCGCCAGGTCGGAATCCTGCATTTCCAGCACGGTCTCGCCGATCTTCAGCTTGTGCAGGTTCTGCATGTTGGGCAGGCCGTCCAGCATCAACACGCGGTCGATCAGCCAGTCGGCATGCTTCATTTCGCCGAGCGACTCCTCGAAGACCTTGGAGGCCAACCGCAGCAGGCCCCAGTTCTTCAGGATTCGGGCGTGCAGGAAGTACTGATTGATCGCCGTCAGCTCGTTGGTGAGGATGCGGTTGAGCTGGGTCAGGACTGCGGTGTCGCCTTGCATGCGGTCTCTCCCGGTTGGCGGATCGGAATCGGGTACCCCTGGGCGAAGAGCCGGGAAAGCCATTTCCCGCCCCTGGCCTTGTCCAATTGTCAAAACAAGACCCTAACCGGGGGCAATTGCAAACAGTCGATGCGTCCGCGGCGGCCGAAACGCATCCACAGGGACGCGATCCGGGGCCGTTGGCCGCGATCTAGGTAGATGGTGCCCTGCCGCCGGCAGCCTTGCGGCGTTCAAGAAGGTCGGCCAGCAGCTTGCGGGTGGCGGGGCGATCGAAGATCTCGTCCACGCCGGCCGCCAGGCGGCGGCACCAGTTGGGGTGTTCGTGCACCGTGCCGGGCAGGTTCATCTGCTCCACCTGGCACAGGATGTCCTCGATGGCGACCATCATCAGCCGGCACGGGGTTGCCGCCAGATAGCCGTAGATGGCCGCCAGCAGGTGCTGGTCCAGGGTCTGTTCCTCGGTATCGGTCCACGGCTCGCGCGGCCAGTCGCGGTGGTTGATCAGGGCATCGATCAGGCGGCGCCGGTCGGCCTGGCGGTCGGCCTGGGCGGCATCGCGGATCGCGCCCGTCTTGTACTGGTGCAGCTCCTCGCGCCATTGCAGGTCGCGGCCGGTCCAGAAGCCGGCCAGCGTCGCGGTGTCGTGGGTGCCGGAGGTCACCAGCGCCAGGTCGGAATAGAAGCTTGGCTCCTTGAACAGCCCGTCGTCCCAGCGCTCGAACATCAGCACCCGGCAGCCCAGCACGCCGGCCGCCTGCAACCGTTCGCGCAATCCGTCGGGCACGGTGCCCAGGTCTTCGCCGATGACGATGCACTGGGCCCGGCAGGATTCCAGCGCCACTAGGCGCAGCAGGTCGTCCAGCGGGTAGCGCACATAGGCCCCGTCCGCCGGCAGGCCGCCGGCGGGCACCCAGAACAGCCGCGCCATGCCCATCACGTGGTCGATGCGGATGGCGCCGGCATGCTGCATGTTCTGGCGGATGGCGCTGATGATCGGCTCGTAGCCGTGGTCGCGCAGCGCCAGCGGGTTGAAGGGGCTGAGGCCCCAGTCCTGGCCCTGGGGACCCAGCGGATCGGGCGGCGCCCCCACCGAGGCGCCCGCCACCATCAGGTCCGGCTCGTGCCAGGCGGTGAAGCTGGTGGGGCCGACGCCGATGGCCATGTCGGTATAAAGGCCGATGCGCAGGCCGGCATGGCGCCCGTTGCCCGCGGCGGCGGCGAGCTGGCCGTCGGCCAGCCATTGCAGGTAGCAGTAGAAGGACACCGTATCGGCGTGTTCGACGCGGAAGCGGGCGACCGCGGCACTGCGCGGATCGCGGAACTCCTCCGGCCAGGTGCGCCAGTCCAGCCCATCGGTGCGTTCCGCCGCAAACACGTCCTGCAGCGCCAGGAAGGTGGCGAAATCGTCGAGCCGCGGCGCCCGGGCGGCGCGGAAGGCATCGAAGGCGGCAGCCCGGTCGGTGCCCGCCGCCACATGGTGGGAGCGGAAGGCGGCGTGGCAGGCGTGCAGCACCGGGAACAGCCGGCTGGCCACCGCCACGTAGTCGATCATGCCGCCGCTGAGGTCCATGCTCGCCGTGGCGGCCCCGTAATACGCCTGGGCTTCGCGCGACAGGGCGAATTCCGGCACGGCCTCGGGGTCGATGTAGAGCATGTTGAGGAAGTGCCGCGAGGCCGGCGAATAGGGGCTGGCCTGGGCGGGGTCGGAGGGGAACAGGGCGTGCAGCGGATTGATGCCGACCACATCGAACCCGGCCTCGCCGGTGCGCCGGCACAGCCGCGCCAGATCGCCGAAATGGCCGATGCCGAGGCCGTGGCGGCCGCCGTTGAGCGAATAGAGCTGGCAGGAGATGCCGGCGACGCGCTCCTCGCCCACCACGTCCTGGGGCATCCAGCAGCGCGGCGGCGCCACCGCCACGCGGCATGAGGCGGCTTCGGCGGCAGCGCCCAGGGTGGCGGTGAGCACGTGGTAGCCGTCCGCCAGATCGGCCGGCAGCGGCAGCCGGTAGCGGGTTACCGGCCGGGCGAGCGGGCCGCCGGTCTCCAGCACGTCCAGCTCGCTGGGGCGCACCTGGCCGGCATCGCGGCGGCCGTTTTCCCGCACCAGGTCCCAACTGAGAACCAGCTCGGCGGCGTCGTTCGGCACCTGCACCGCCACCCAGCGTTCCGGGGTTTCGGAGGCCAGCACCGCGACCGGCTGGAGCAGCCGGCCCCATTCGCGGGCCGCCAGCAGCGCCAGGCTTGCCGCCACCTCCGCCTCGGTATCCGCCGGCAGCCCCATGCGGCCAAGGAAGATCCGCGCGGTCTCCTCCTTGGTCGGGTGCTCGACGCCCCTGATGTCGTGGTACTGGGGTACGATGCCGGCGGCTTCGGCAAGCCGGCCCAAGGGCGTCTGGGTCATGCGGAACCCCCCTTGAGGCATTGCAGGACCATCACCGTGCGGGCCGGCATTTGCAGCTCCGCCCCGGCGGCGACCCGACGGGTCCGGTCCTCGCGCTTGGGTTGGTGGGTATCGAGGCGCACCGTCCAGCCCTCGCAGCCCGGCACCTGGGGCAGCCGGAACGACAGCCAGCCGCTGTGGGCATTGAAGATCAGGAAGAAGGTGTCGTCGGGCGGGTCGAGCCCCGCCGGGTCGAGATAGGCGCCGGCCTGGCCGACCAGCATCAGGCCGATGCAGCGGGCGAAATGGTCGTTCCACTGCTCGGCCGTCTGGATCGTGCCGAGGGGCGAATACCAGCTGATGTCCGGCAGCCCGTCGGCGGTGGAGTGGCGGCCGTGCAGGAAGTGGGAGCGGCGGAACACGCCGTGGTCGGCGCGCAGCGCGATGAGCCGCCGGGTGAACTCCAGCAGGTCCTTGTCGGCCGCCTCCCAGTCCAGCCAGGTGATCTCGTTGTCCTGGCAATAGGCGTTGTTGTTGCCCTGCTGGGTGCGCCCTATCTCGTCGCCGGCCAGCAGCATGGGCGTGCCCTGGCTCAGCAGCACGGTGGCCAGCATGTTGCGGATCTGCTGGCTGCGCAGGGCGAGGATGGCGGGGTCGTCGGTCGGCCCTTCGGCACCGTAGTTGGCCGAGCAGTTGTCGGAATGGCCGTCGCGGTTGTTCTCGCCGTTGGCTTCGTTGTGCTTGGTCTCGTAGGCCACCACGTCGTGCAGGGTGAAGCCGTCGTGGCAGGCGGCGAAGTTGACCGAGGTCCAGGAGCGCCGGCCGCGGTTCTCGAACAGCTCCGACCAGCCGGTGAGCGCGCTCGCCAGCTCCGGCAGCATGCCGTGGTCGCCGCGCCAGTAGCGCCGCACGGTGTCGCGGTAGTGGTCGTTCCACTCCGCCCAGCCGCCGGGATACTGGCCGAGCTGGTAGCCGCCCATCCCCAGATCCCAGGGTTCGGCGATCATCCTGCAGCGGGCCAGCACCGGATCCTGGCGGACCGCATCGAAGAAGCCGCCGTCGCGGTCGAACCCCCAGCGCTCGCGGCCCAGCGTGGTTGCCAGGTCGAACCGGAAACCGTCGACGTGCATGTCCTGGGCCCAGTAGCGCAGGCTATCCATGACCATCTGGAGAACGCGCGGATGCGATAGATCGAGCGTGTTGCCCACGCCCGTTTCGTCAAGGTAGTAGCGGGGATTATCGGGCAGCAGGCGGTAATAGGATGCGTTATCGATGCCGCGGAAGCTCAGCGTCGGCCCCAGATGGTTGCCTTCGCAGGTGTGGTTGTAGACCACGTCGAGGATGACCTCGAGGCCGGCATCGTGGAAGCGGCGGACCAGCGTCTTCATTTCCCGCGGATGGCCGCTGGCCAGGTAGCGCGGTTCCGGGGCGAAATAGCCCAGCGTCTGGTAGCCCCAGTAGTTGCGCAGGTCCTTGACGGTCAGGAAGCGGTCGTCGACGAAGGCGTGGATGGGCAGCAGCTCCACCGCGGTGACGCCGAGGCGCTTGATGTGCTCGATCACCTTGGGGTGGCCCAACCCTTCCAGGGTGCCGCGCTGGCTATCCGGCACGCCGGGATGGCGCATGGTCAGCCCGCGCACATGGGCTTCGTACACCACCGTGTTGGGCCACGGCGTTGCCGGCGCGGTATCGGGGCCCCAGGTGAAGGCTTCGTCGATCACCTTGCACTTGGGCATGAAGCGGGCGCTGTCGCGCCGGTCCACCGAGAGGTCCTGGCGCGGCGAGCCGGCGCGGTAGCCGTTCAGCGCGTCGGACCAGCGGATCTGCCCGACCAGCGAACGGGCATAGGGGTCCATCAGCAGCTTGTGGGGATTGAAGCGATGCCCGGCTTCCGGCGCGTGGGGGCCGTGCACCCGGTAGCCGTAGAGCTGGCCCGGCCCGATCTCCGGCAGGTAGCCGTGCCACACATGGTCGGTCCGCTCGGGCAGGGCGATGCGTTCGGTTTCGCGCTGGCCCGACGCATCGAACAGGCACAGCTCCACCTTGGTGGCGTTGGCGGAGAACAGCGCAAAGTTGACGCCGCGGCCGTCCCAGGACGGCCCCAGCGGATACGGTCGGCCGATGCGCAACCGCCCGCGGCCCGGCATCCTAGGGGCCCCGGTGCGGCATCGCGATCAAGCTCGCGGTCCGGCCGGCAGGCATGGCCGCCGGCGAAGGAGAGTGGGATCGGCGGAACTCGGCATGCGCTTCTCGGTTTGGCTCCCTGCACCCGCCCCGAGGATCGGTGCGGGCGATGGTTGTCTTGCAGGGCCGTCTGGCGCAGCCCATGGGTGGAGAAGGCTAGAATGAATTCCGCTCGGAGGGAATCGCTTCACGATCAAATCGAGCGGATTTGCGTTCTTTTATCAACCAGGTAGGGCACGACGTCCGGCCAGACGCGGGGGGCGCCTGGCCGGACCGGGTTCTAGACCTGCGGCCGCAGGATCAGCGTGCC